>DAJPGA010000001.1:355000-442500 GCA_025992895.1 Veillonellaceae bacterium | reverse complement strand
CTCTTTATTGCCTTACTTGCTCAAATAATTGCTCGGTATTTCTACCTCGCACATCGGTTTATTCGTTCGCTGTACTGTTTAGTTTTCAAAGAATCATCGCTCTTCAAGCGACTTTAGTAGTATACCACACTGAAGCGATGATTGCAAGTACTTATTTTCAGATAAGATTTGAATCAGGCTTTTCAGCGGGGCCGCTGCATCAGCGACGTGTATGATAATACCACCTAAGGACAGCGGTGTCAACGGCTTTTTTGAAACTTTTCCAAAAACTTTTCAGATGGAATCGATGTTCTGAGGATTAGGAGACTGGGAAGTACGATGGAGACTGAGTTTTGGAAGAGCAGGAAGGAAATGGAAAGGCTGCGTCATGCTGAAAAATGAAGGGGATATATAAAGGGAAACAAGAAAATAAAAAGCCATTCTGAAAAGAAGAAAACCTTTACCGCCTGGAAAATGGGATGATAGAAAAACAAAACAACCTCGCTTCGCTCGAGAACTACATCTCATCCGTCGCCTCCGGCGCCACCTTTGGTATGATTCAACAAGAAAGACAGAATAATATCATAAATATATTAGGAGGTCATTCTTATGCCATGTAAAACCAAAGCGTCCCCGGAGGAAATGTTAGACCAGATTGCTTCATATCTCTATCAGGGTGTTACGATTACCCAGGCAGCTGAAAATCTTCATATGAGCCGCATAACATTCAGGAAATGGGTCCTCCGGTATAAAGAGGAGGGCTTTAAGGGATTGCGGCCCAGGCAGCATTTGTCTTACTACTCCAATCAGATGAAGATCCAGGCCGTAAAGGAATATCTTAAAGGCGGTGTTTCCATGCTTTCCGTCTGTGCCAAATACAGAATTTCCGGCACACTCTCCCTTAAAACATGGATTGAGGCGTATAATGAGCATAAGTTGACAGACCTCGTTTCTGAAGGAGGAGATCTTATGGGCAAACGCCAGCAATCGGTCAAGGAAGAGCGAGTCAGAATCGTTCAGGAGTGCATCGCCAGTGGATGCGATTATAACAAGATAGCCAAGAAGTACAACATGTCCTACCAAACGCTCTACACATGGGTAAAAAAGTTCAAGGAAATGGGCGAAGTTGGTCTTGAGGATTACAGAGGAAAGCCGATCAGGCTCCAAACGCCCCGGACCGAAGAAGAACAGCTGCGTCAGGAGAATGCCAGACTTCTTGAAGAACAGAAGGATCTTATAGCAGAGATTGCCCTGCTAAAAAAAAAGATGGAGATAGAGGAAAGGTTGCGTTCCTCGAAGGATTCAGCCTTACTCACCTTCTCAGAGATTTTAAAGCCATAAAAGAAGTCCATGAAGAAACCAACATCTCCATAGAAAGTCTCTGCCGACTCTCAAAGGTCTCCCGGGCAGCTTATTACGGATGGCTGAATCATATTAAGAGCGGCCGTGAACTGCTGAGAGAAAAGGTCGCACAGGAGGTCATGAAAACCCATCAGGAATATCCGGATATGGGATACCGCCGGATTAACGATTGGATCAAGAAGGATGACAACATCAATATAAATGTAAGCGACAGTCTGGTTCTTCGTATCATGCGGATACTTAATATTAAGTCCGTGATCAAGTACAAGACCGATGGTTGCACTCGTAACGCAAAGGATCCAAAGTACATTTTTGAAAACCTGCTGAACCGTGACTTTGATGCCGGCGTGTCCAATGCAAGATGGATGACGGATGTCACTGAATTCAAGTACACAACTGCTGATGGAGTTTTGCACAAGTTATATTTAAGCGCGATTATTGACGGCCATGATCGCCGGATTGTCTCTTATGTCATCGGCGACAGGAACAATACTGCACTGGCTTTTGAGACAATGGAAAAGGCACTTAAAGAGAATCCTGGAGAACATCCAATGATTCATACCGACCGCGGATTCCAGTATACAAGCAACGGATTCCATAAGATTGTTGAAAAAGCAGGACTGGTTCACAGCATGTCCCGTGTAGGCTGCTGTGCAGACAACGGTCTGATGGAAGGGTTCTGGGGAATGCTGAAGCGCGAACGTTACTACACACGTAAATTCACCAGCCGTAAAGCAGTGGTAAGCATGATCAACGGCTACATCTACTTCTACAACAACAAACGCATTCAGCGCAAATTACATCTTTTAGCTCCAATGGAAGTATTCAACGCAGCTCCAATGGCTGCATGATTAAGATTAAAGTACGATTAGATTTTTTATGATATTTATTTGTCTGTATTAACAAATCCGCACCACCTTCTCCTTCCGGAGCAAGGTCAACACCCTTAAACCAGCCTTCGGCTGAAAAAACATGCCAACCAAGGCTCACGCCTTGAGGAAATGCAACTCATCCGTCGCCCACGGTCTGAAAGTCAGGACTCAGTACATCGCAGTTAGCAACAGCGGTAAGCGGCGCACCCGAAAGGCTTCCCCACGGGGGAGCTGGCGACGGAGTCGACTGAGGAGGTACAGTTCCGACGAGCGTTAGCGAGGTCGTATGGTTCTGATTTTCCTCAAGGCTTCAGCCTTGGTTGTTTTGTTTTCTCCCTTCCCCCCTGCAATGCGCAGTGATCATTCTTTTCTTTCCTTATATAAGGAAAATAAAATAGCAGTATGTTTTCCTAGCCGTTTTTTATTTTCCAAAATGCTTTTCTGTTTTCCAAATGCATTCTGTTTTTTAAAGTCTTGCTTGTTTTCCGCGGAGCGCTTTCTGTTTTTTCAAGCGCAGCGTCGTCCGGTTTTAATCATTTCCTTCAAGGCAAAGCTATATAAGTTCAAAACAAATAAGAACTGATTCCTTTTGTTTCACATCGCCGAGCTGCCCCCACGGGGGAAGTGGTCCTGATGCCAGTCAACAGGTCCGGTAATGGCCCCATGATTAAATCAATGCATTGTAAGGACCGATAGGGGTGCAGTTTCTAAAAAGGCGAAGCCTCCTTTCATCAATTTTTCCCTTTTATCCATTTCCCTTTCCTTTCCTTTATATAAGCTTTCTCCTTTTACCATCTTTTTACTAATCCTGCTCTTTGCTTCTTATCTTTACCGTGGTAAAGTATAACTACATTAAATAATAAACGCGTTAAATTGTTGTAGTGAGGCGGTGTTTCGATGAATAAGACGCTGGATGAGATGAAGATGATCCATGAGGAGGAGATGCAGAGTTACGGGCGGATCCAGGATCGGGTGATTTCGGTGATGCTGTCTCATGGTTGCAAGATTGTGCAGACGCCAAGTTTTGAGGATTATGACTCTTACGGGACGTATTTTCCATCGCTGCGCAAGGAGATGATCAAGACGATCGATTCGGACGGATCGGTGCTGGTGCTTCGGCCAGATGTGACGCTTCCTCTGGTGAAGGCGGCGGCAATCGAATTTCCGGACGGGTCAGAGCTTCTGAAGTACGGATATGTGACGACGGTGTTTCGCAATTATTACGGCATGACGTCGCATGGCAGGGATTTCCTGCAGGCGGGTGTCGAGGTGCTGGGGGATCCTACGCCGGAGTGTGACGGGGAAGTGATTGTCACGGCGGCAGAGTTCCTGGAGTCGGTGGGCATCGAAAGCATGCGGATCGACCTTGGCACGGTGGCCTACATGGATGCGCTTTTCGAGGCGCTGGAGCTTTCAGAGCGGCAGGCGGATGAGCTTCGTTCGTGTATGGAGAAGAGAAATCTGGTAACCTTCCGGGAAATCGCGGAGTCCCTTCCCCTTTCGGGCAAGCGGCGCACGGCGCTTCTGGAGCTGCCTTCGCTTTTCGGGCCGTACGGGCCGACGATGTCGCGGGCGCGTTCGCTCTGTCTGAACGGGCAGATGGATCAGGCGCTCGACCGGATCAGCCGGGTGTATGAGTACCTGGCCAGCGCGGGATATGAGAAGCTCGCGCATCTGGACTTCGGTTTCGCCTCGCACATGGGATATTATTCGGACCTCGTCTTCCGCATTTATGTCGACGATGCGCTCTATTCGCTCGTGAGCGGCGGGCGTTATGACAAGCTTTCCGAGCAGTTCGGCCCGGCGCGTCCGGCCTGCGGCTTCGGGATGAATATGAATCTCCTCTACGAGTACATGACGGACTCTGGGCTTCTCGATGAGGAAGGGCCTTCCTTCCAGCTGGCGGTTTCCTACGACCGCTTCTCGAAGGACCTCGCCGCCGACCTCACTCGCTGGAGGAAGAAAGGGTACCGCGTGATGGGATACCGTCTTGGAAATACCGTCGACCCTTCCGATTACGCCGCCATGGCCGTGTACCGGGACGGGTCGTATGAAACGGGCGGGGAAATCCTCTCGCCGGATGAAATGGAAAAGAAACTGGAGGCGATGAAATCATGCTGCACATAGCTCTCGCAAAGGGCCGTATCGCAAAGACGGTCATGAAGAATCTCGCCGCCGCGGGTTTTAATTTCCCCACGTACGACGATGACAGCCGGAAGCTCATCTTCACGGATGAGACAGGGATGCTGAAGGTGACACTCGTGAAATCTCCGGACGTCGTGGTCTATGTCGAGCGCGGCGCGGCGGATGCCGGGGTCGTCGGAAGCGATGTCATCGAAGAAGACGGGGCCGGCGACACGTACGTACTCCTCGACCTTGGCATTGCAAAGTGCCGGATGGCCGTCGCAGGCATCAAGGGCCGCCAGAACGTCCTCGAAAAAAGGATGATCACCGCGGCATCGAAGTACCCTCGCATCGCCCGTGCCTATTTCGAAAGCAGGCACAAGAGCGTGGACATTATCAAGCTGAACGGATCCGTCGAGCTGGCGCCGCTTGTGGGCCTCTCGGACGTGATCGTGGATATCGTGGAGACGGGAACGACGCTGAAGGAAAACGGGCTGGAAGCCTACGATTTCTTCATGGACCTCTCGGCCCGCCTCATTTGCAATAAAGTATCGTACAAGATGAAACAGGATGAGCTGAAGAAACTCATCAGCAGCATAGAAAAGAAAGGATGACCGATATGAAATGGATTACCGTGCCGGAGGAAGGCCTCTCCCTCCGCGACGTACGCCGCCTGACCGAGCGCAGTGTCAATTTATCAGCTGAGGTGGAAGCATCCGTTTCCGCCATTTTGAAGGACGTGCGTGAAAACGGCGATGCGGCCGTGCGCGCCCTGACAGAGAAATTCGACGGTGTCACCCTTTCTGACTTCCGCGTGACGGAAGAGGAAATCGAAGAAGCGCTGACCCTGATCGAGCCTGGGATGCTGGACGTCCTGAAGGAAGCGCGTGACAATATCGCCGCATTCCATAAAGAACAGAAGAAGGAATCCTGGATCAAGGAATTCCGCCCCGGCGTCCGTCTGGGCGAGCAGTACGAACCGATCCAGAGAGTCGGCGTCTACGTGCCGGGAGGCCTCGCGGCCTATCCGTCGACCGTCCTCATGGATACCGTTCCCGCCTTCGTGGCCGGCTGCCCCTCTGTCGTCATGACGACGCCTCCCGGGAAGGATGGAAAAGTCAATCCGAACATCCTCGCCGCTGCCTACGTTTCCGGCGTGAAGGAAATCTACAAAGTCGGCGGCGCGCAGGGCATCGCGATGCTGGCGTACGGCACCGAGACCGTCGAACCAGTCTTCAAGATCGCAGGCCCGGGCAATGCGTTCGTCGCTATGGCGAAGCGCCTCGTCTTTGGCACCGTCGGCATCGACATGATTGCAGGCCCCTCTGAAGTCTGCTGCGTCGCTGACGGCAGCGCAAATCCGGAATGGATCGCTGCCGACCTTCTCTCCCAGGCAGAGCACGACCGCCGCGCGGCTGTCTTCCTCATCACGCCCGATGCTGATTTCGGCAAAAAGGTCGAGGAAGCCATGACCCGCCAGACGAAGGAAAGAAACCGCAAGGACATCATCGAAAGCTCGATCGGCGACTATGCGAAAGCCTTCCTCTGCAAGACACCGGAAGAATGCTTCGATATCGTGAACAAGATCGCTCCCGAGCATTTGGAAATCGAGCTTCCCGATCCGGAGAAGTACCTGCCCCTTGTCGTCAATGCAGGCGCCATCTTCCTTGGGAAATGGACATCCGAACCCCTTGGCGACTACATGGCAGGCCCCAATCACACCCTCCCCACGTCCGGGACGGCCGCCTTCTCTTCCCCATTGGGCGTGTACGATTTCATGAAGCACAGCAGCGTGGAAATCTATAATAAGGAAGCCTTCCGCGCTGTCGCTCCGAAAGTCATGAAGCTGGCGCTCGCCGAAGGGCTCGACGCTCACGCAGCTGCCGTGGAGGTACGATACAATGAACAATAACTGGCTTAGAAAAACACTGAAAAACTTCGCTCCTTACGCTGTCGCTCCCATCCATGAAAAGACCGTCATCAACGCCAACGAAAGCTACTTCAATATCCTCTCCCTTCCTTCCGTCATGAAGGATGCCGAAGAGGCCCTTGCCAATCTGAAGCCGCAGATCTATCCGGCGCCGATGGCAGACACACTGCGCGAAGCCATCGCGGATTACCTTTCCGTCGATCCCTCCTGGATCCTGGCAGGAAACGGAGGCGATGAAGTCATCACTTACATTATTAATACATTCCTCGATCCCGAGGACATCCTCCTGACGCATGCGCCGACCTTCGACATGTACGAGACCGAGGCTGCCGTCATCGGAGCAAAGACCATCTCCGTTCCCGATCTTCCTGGTTTCAAACGCGACTGGGACGGGATTGCCAAAGCCGTCGAGAAATACCAGCCGAAGCTCACCGTCCTCTGCAATCCGAACAATCCGACAGGCGAGCTCGCGCCTCTTTCTGAAATTGAAAGGATCGTTTCCCTTTCGAAGAACCCGGTCCTCGTCGACGAAGCATACATGGAATTCGCCCAGGCAGAAAGTGCCATTTCCCTCATCAAGAAATATCCGAACGTCATGGTCATCCGCACCCTTTCGAAAGCCTTCGGGCTCGCCGGCATGCGCTGCGGCTACATGGTGGCGGACAGCGACATGATCGATGCTGTTTCCAAAGTGAAGAGCCCGTACAACCTGAACGTCTTCACTCAGGCCTTCGGCGCCATCGCTTTGAAGCACAGGGATGAAATTTTCAAAGTCAGGGACGGCATCATTGCAGAAAGAGACCGCTTCCTTTCCGAGCTCTCTTCCGTCAAGGGCATCCGCGTATACCCCTCTTCCACGAATTTCTTCCTCATGGACGCAGGAACGTATGCACCCGCGCTCTTCGAAGCGCTTCGGAAAGCAGACATCCTCGTCAAGAAGTACAAGAGCCCTGAGATGGCCTCCTTCTTCCGCATCACTGTCACCACTAAGGACGTCGACGAAAGGATCCTCTCCGTCATCCGGGAGGTGATTCCTAATGCGTGAAGCCTCCATCACAAGGACGACGAAGGAAACGGACATACGTCTGTCCATATGCCTCGGTGGAAAAGGAACCTTCGAAGGCACATCGGGCATTGGTTTCTTCGACCATATGCTGACGCTCTTTGCTGCGCACGGCGGCTTCGACCTGAAGCTCTCTGCCAAAGGCGACCTTGAAGTCGACAACCACCACACCGTCGAAGATATCGGGATATGCCTCGGGCAGGCGATTGCCAAAGCCCTGGGAGACAAGAGCGGCATCACCCGCTACGGCACCTTCTTCTGCCCCATGGATGAAGCCCTCTCCCGCATCGTCCTCGACCTTTCCGGACGGCCGTACCTCGTCTTCGATGTCGATATCCCCGTCGAAAGGATCGGGACCTTCGAGACAGAAATGGTCCGCGAATTCTTCCTCGCCCTTGCTTCGAACAGCGGCATGACGCTCCACATCGCCTGCCTCTACGGAGTGAACGGCCACCACATCGTCGAATCCCTCTTCAAAGGCTTCGGGGTCATGCCCTTGGTGAAGCCGTATCCTTCAGAAAGGATAAGAGCGTCCTTTCCACGAAAGGAGTCCTCGTATGAAAATCGTCATCATCGATTACGGCGCAGGAAATATTGCGAATGTCTACCACGCTTTGAAAAGAGCCGGGAGCGAAGGCATCGTTTCCTCCGACCCCCTGGTCATTGCAGACGCGGATGCCCTCATCCTTCCGGGCGTGGGCGCCATGGGAGACGCCATGAACCGCCTCACGGAAAGCGGCCTTTCCGAAGCCATCCGGGAATCGGTCGAAAAAGGCACAAAGCTGGCCGGCATCTGCCTTGGCATGCAGGCCCTCTACGACTACTCCACCGAAGGCGGCCACGTCGAAGGACTCGGTTTCCTTTCAGGCCACATCGAAGAAATTCCCGCTGTGCCGGGACGCAAAGTCCCCCACATGGGATGGAATGAGCTCGTATTTGCCAAGGACCACTGGATTTCCAGAGGCCTTCCCGCTCATCCCTACGTCTACTTCGTTCATTCTTACTATAAAGTCCCCGCAGACACCGAAGAAGTCATAGCGACGGCTGACTACGGCGTCCCCATCCCCGCGATCGTCGGAGAAGGAAACGTCATCGGCCTCCAGTTCCATCCGGAGAAATCCGGAGCCATCGGGGCCCTGTTGTTACGAAACATACTGGAGTGGTTCAAGTTATGATCGTATTTCCTGCCATAGACATCAAGAACGGCCGCTGCGTCCGCCTCCGTCAGGGAGAGGCCAGCGACGTCACCGTCTACGGGGAAGACCCCGTGGAAACCGCGCTCTCCTTCGAGGAAGCCGGCGCGGAATTCCTTCACGTCGTCGACCTTGACGGCGCCTTCAAAGGAAAAGGCGTGAATACGCCCCTCATCCGCTCCATCTGCGAAGCCGTCTCCATCCCCGTCGAGACAGGCGGCGGCATCCGCACTATGGACGATATCGAAGAAAGAATCGACGCCGGCGTCTTCCGCGTCATCATCGGGAGCCGCGCCGTCGAAGACCCGTCCTTTGCTACAAAAGCTGCAGCGCGCTGGAAGGGCCGCATTGCCGTCTCCATCGACGCCAGAGGAGATGAAGCCGCTGTCCACGGCTGGACAAAAGGCGGCGGCGTGAAAGTCATGCCGCTTGCCAAAGAGCTCCTTTCCTCCGGCGTTTCCACCATCATTTACACAGACATCAGCAAGGACGGCATGCTCACCGGGCCGAACTTCGAGATGCTCGAGATGCTTCAGGCACTTCCCGGCATTTCCCTCATCGCCTCCGGCGGCGTCAGCTCCCCTGATGATCTGAAGAAATTACAGGACATGAGCATTTATGGTGCCATCTGCGGCAAAGCCCTCTACGAAGGGCGCGTCACCATGGAAGACATCCGGAAACTGAAGGAGTGATACTATGCTGACAAAACGAATCATTCCCTGCCTCGACGTCAACCACGGCCGCGTCGTAAAAGGCAAGCAGTTCAAGAACCTCCGGGACGTCGACGACCCCGTCGCCCTCGGCAAGGCCTACTCCGATGCAGGCGCCGATGAACTCGTCTTCTACGACATCACCGCCACCCACGAGAACCGCCCCGTCTTCACCGAGACCGTCAAAGCCATCGCCAGGGAAATTTCCATCCCCTTCACGGTCGGAGGCGGCATGAGGACGACAGAAGACTTCCGCGAAATGCTCCTTGCCGGAGCCGACAAAGTCTCCGTGAACTCCGCCGCTGTCCTCCGCCCCGAACTTATTTCCGAAGCCGCCGAGCGCTTCGGCCGTCAGTGCGTCGTCCTTTCCATCGACGGAAAAAGAAACGATAAAGGCAGCTGGGACGTCTACGTCGAAGGCGGAAGAAAGAACACAGGCATCGACGTCCTCAAATGGGCGAAAAAAGGCGAAGCCCTGGGCGCCGGAGAAATCTGCATGAACTCCATGGATGCCGACGGAGAGAAAAAAGGCTATGACCTCGAGCTCCTGAAAGCACTCTCAGAAATCCTCACCATCCCCGTCATCGCATCCGGAGGCGCAGGGCCCATGGAAGACTTCAAGCAAGCCTTCGAAGCAGAAGCCGATGCCGCGCTTGCCGCATCCGTCTTCCACTTCGGAGAAATCCCGATTCCCGATCTGAAAAAATACCTGGCAAAAGAAGGCATCCCCATCCGCCCGGCAGAATAGAGGTACACATGGAAAACGTCAAACCAGAAAACATACACTTCAACGAAAAAGGCCTCATCTCCGCCATCGTCCAGGACGCAAGAAGCGGCGAAATCCTCATGATGGCATGGATGAATAAAGAATCTCTGCAAAAGACCCTCGAAACAAGAGAAACCTGGTTCTACAGCCGGAGCCGCCAGAAACTCTGGCACAAAGGCGAAGAATCCGGCCACATCCAGCACATCGAGCGCCTCTTGATTGACTGCGACGAAGACACCATCGTAGCCCAGGTCCTCCCCGAAGGCCCCGCCTGCCACACAGGAAACCGCACCTGCTTCTTCCGCGGCATAGAGGGATTCGAAAATAAAGAAACAAAAGGGAACCTTTCCATCCTCCACGCCCTCAGCGAGGAAATCAAAGACAGAAAGAAAAATCCCCAGCCCAAATCCTACACGAACTACCTCCTTGCCGAAGGCAGCGACAAGATCGACAAGAAGATCGGAGAAGAAGCCAGCGAAGTCATCATCGCCGACCAGCACAAAGATAAAGAAGAAATCACCTCCGAATCCTGCGACCTCCTCTACCACCTCTTCGTCCTGTGGGAAAACGCAGGCGTAGACCTCTACGACATCATGGCCGAAATGGAAAGAAGAGACGAAGTCAAAGGAAACAAGAAAACAGTAGGACACTTGGATAAGACATTTTGAGGGAATAAGGAAATAGAAAAAAGAGCTGTGACAAAATGTACCATCATTTCGCCACAGCTCTTTTATGTTCTGCGTTTATTAAATTCACTTCATTGATTTTCAGCGCGTACCTTCTCCAGCTTTTCCTTGTAAATCGCTTCCAGATTATTCCAGAAACTAGCAGGTACACCGAGCACTAACTCCAAACGTTCAGCAACATCCGTTGTCAATTGGACATCACCATGAATCAGCTTACTTACATGCTTTTCCGACAGGTCCATCCGGCTGGCAAATTCCTTCTGAGTCATGCCACGATCATCAATCTGCTCCTTAATAGTTGCTCCTGGCGGCACCGCTATGAAACTTTTACTCTCCTGCATGACCCTCATCTCCTTCTCACTGGCTGCATTGATTGCCTTTATTATATTATTTTACTTTTATACCTTCAATCGCCACCATCCCGCCAAAAGAACTCGCTCCCCTCGCCGTCCAGAGCTTTGATTTTTTAGAGCGGCGAAGACCTCGGAAACAGCATTTTCTCGAGCGAAGCGAGGTTTAAGGGTGTTAACCTTGCTCCGAAAGGAGAAGGTGTCGCCGGAGGCGACGGATGAGATGTAGTTTTCGGACGAAGTCCGGTTGTATGGGTTTTAATTCAACACCACACGACCTCGCTTCGCTCGAGGAACCTTTTTGTAAAGCCCGATGAATAATCAACCCTATCCGTCCGGCATCAGAAATTGGGCCGGCCACCTTCCCCGTCTGGGAAGGCAAGGTTAAACCACACAACCTCGCTTCGCGCGTAAAACCTTTTCATAAAAACCAATGAATACTGCACCCCTTTCTCCGGCAGCAGTTAAAAGATAAGCCGGACGCCTTCCCCGCTGGGGCAGGTCAAAACCTTCCGCTACAGCATGTACCGCTATTATCATTCTCGAAAGTCAACGCTCAGGAATGACGAGCAAAGCGAGTTCTGTGTTTCCCTAAGCTCCACTAACACGCTCCTTCTCGGGAAATGGGCCGTAGGCCGGTCTTAACCTTGCCCTGGAAGGGAAGGTGTAAACGGATACAGCATTTCCACGAGTGCAGCGAGGTTGTGAGGTTTTCCTTCAGCCGAAGGCTGGTTTAAGGGTGTTGACCTTGCTCCGAAAGGAGAAGGTGGTGCGGATTTGTTAATACAGACAAATAAATATCATAAAAAATCTAATCGTACTTTAATCTTAATCATGCAGCCATTGGAGCTGCGTTGAATACTTCCATTGGAGCTAAAAGATGTAATTTGCGCTGAATGCGTTTGTTGTTGTAGAAGTAGATGTAGCCGTTGATCATGCTTACCACTGCTTTACGGCTGGTGAATTTACGTGTGTAGTAACGTTCGCGCTTCAGCATTCCCCAGAACCCTTCCATCAGACCGTTGTCTGCACAGCAGCCTACACGGGACATGCTGTGAACCAGTCCTGCTTTTTCAACAATCTTATGGAATCCGTTGCTTGTATACTGGAATCCGCGGTCGGTATGAATCATTGGATGTTCTCCAGGATTCTCTTTAAGTGCCTTTTCCATTGTCTCAAAAGCCAGTGCAGTATTGTTCCTGTCGCCGATGACATAAGAGACAATCCGGCGATCATGGCCGTCAATAATCGCGCTTAAATATAACTTGTGCAAAACTCCATCAGCAGTTGTGTACTTGAATTCAGTGACATCCGTCATCCATCTTGCATTGGACACGCCGGCATCAAAGTCACGGTTCAGCAGGTTTTCAAAAATGTACTTTGGATCCTTTGCGTTACGAGTGCAACCATCGGTCTTGTACTTGATCACGGACTTAATATTAAGTATCCGCATGATACGAAGAACCAGACTGTCGCTTACATTTATATTGATGTTGTCATCCTTCTTGATCCAATCGTTAATCCGGCGGTATCCCATATCCGGATATTCCTGATGGGTTTTCATGACCTCCTGTGCGACCTTTTCTCTCAGCAGTTCACGGCCGCTCTTAATATGATTCAGCCATCCGTAATAAGCTGCCCGGGAGACCTTTGAGAGTCGGCAGAGACTTTCTATGGAGATGTTGGTTTCTTCATGGACTTCTTTTATGGCTTTAAAATCTCTGAGAAGGTGAGTAAGGCTGAATCCTTCGAGGAACGCAACCTTTCCTCTATCTCCATCTTTTTTTTTAGCAGGGCAATCTCTGCTATAAGATCCTTCTGTTCTTCAAGAAGTCTGGCATTCTCCTGACGCAGCTGTTCTTCTTCGGTCCGGGGCGTTTGGAGCCTGATCGGCTTTCCTCTGTAATCCTCAAGACCAACTTCGCCCATTTCCTTGAACTTTTTTACCCATGTGTAGAGCGTTTGGTAGGACATGTTGTACTTCTTGGCTATCTTGTTATAATCGCATCCACTGGCGATGCACTCCTGAACGATTCTGACTCGCTCTTCCTTGACCGATTGCTGGCGTTTGCCCATAAGATCTCCTCCTTCAGAAACGAGGTCTGTCAACTTATGCTCATTATACGCCTCAATCCATGTTTTAAGGGAGAGTGTGCCGGAAATTCTGTATTTGGCACAGACGGAAAGCATGGAAACACCGCCTTTAAGATATTCCTTTACGGCCTGGATCTTCATCTGATTGGAGTAGTAAGACAAATGCTGCCTGGGCCGCAATCCCTTAAAGCCCTCCTCTTTATACCGGAGGACCCATTTCCTGAATGTTATGCGGCTCATATGAAGATTTTCAGCTGCCTGGGTAATCGTAACACCCTGATAGAGATATGAAGCAATCTGGTCTAACATTTCCTCCGGGGACGCTTTGGTTTTACATGGCATAAGAATGACCTCCTAATATATTTATGATATTATTCTGTCTTTCTTGTTGAATCATACCAAGGTGTCGCCGGAGGCGACGAATGAGATGTAGTTCTCGAGCGGAGCGAGGTTGTATGGTTTTCTCCTTTCCCTCAAGCGCAGCTTGGTTTAAGGGTGTTTGACCTTGCCTCGTAGAGGAAGGTGGTCCCGGAGGGACCGAAAACATCATTTCCCTCGAGCGAAGCGAGGTTTTATGGTTTTCTCAACCGCAAAAAAGCCCATGCCGAAATATTCGTTCATTTCGTCATGGGCTTTCTTCCTATTTACTATTTTTCCCCTATATCGACTCTATATATTTCTCCAGCAGATCCGGGAGTTCTTCGTTGCCTGGAAGGCCCGGGGCCAGGGGGATGAACCGCAGGCTGTAGTCTGCGTCGCTTCTTCCCGGGATTTCTTTGGGGAAGACGGCCCAGACTTCTTTGACGGGGCGGCTGTCTCTTAGGGAGGCGGCTTCTGTCATGTCGCGGTAGAAGCGGGTGTTCATGTCGCGGTAGGCGTTGAATTGTTTCCTGATGCTGTAGCTTCTGTTTTCGTCCTGCCAGAGGAAGAGGACGTCTCTGTATTTGAAGTCGGCTACGAGGGAGCCGTAGTAGAGGCCTTCTTTGTAGTAGTCCATCCTAAGGTCTGGCTGCCTGTGGGAGTTGTTGGTGTAGAGGGGCGCTTTGTCGCGGCTGGTGTCGGCGGAGTTTCCCGGGACGATGCCGTCGTAGACGAGGCGGACTTCTGCGTTTTCCCGTTTCAGGCGGATTTCTGTGCCGGATTCGAGGCTGGCGAGGCGGTACTTGCCTTCTTCTTTGAGGACGGCGACGCCGTCTTCGAGTTCCCAGCCTTTGGCCATGAGGGCTTTGATGAAGCGGAGGAAGCCCCACATTTCATAGAGCTTGTCGGTCCTTTTCCACTGGAACTGGTAGAAGGAGGAAACGTCTAAGCTGGAGAACGGGTTCTCAAGGTTCTTGTAAAGGCGGTAGAGGACGGAGTATCTGGGGTCGCGGAAAACGGCCATGGGCATGGTTTCGGGCATTTCGCCTTTTGTTTCTTCGTACCATGGCGCGAGTGTGACGCGGCGGATGCTCTGCCTTAAGAGTGTCGCGCGTTTCCTGTAGTCGATGAACTGCGAGAGGGCTTTGACGCCCATGCGGTATTCACGGTCGCGGGAGAAGCGGGCGATTTCGCGCTGACGGTCTTCGAGGCGCTCTACGTGGCCGTCGATTTCCTTAATGAAGGTGAAGAGATTCTGGTCGAGTTTCATGAGGATCGCTTTGGCGAAGCGGTTCTCTGCGACGTCCCATGTCATTTCCGTGTAGAGGGCGGGCGTCGTCGGGGCGCCGGCTCTGTCGTGGAAGTGCTGGGGCCGGATGTGCGGCTCGGTACGCCTGTCGCCCAGTGTCCTCACATGCTTCATGCGCAGCGCCAGTCGCGAATTGGCCGTGCGCGCGAGTTCGTCCAGTACGTTCAGCACCACGGGCGATTCGTCACGGATGGTGTAGAAGCGGAGCAGCATTTCCGTATTGACGCCAAGCGCCCCTTCGAGCTGCCTGGAAATATGGATATTGCGCTTCATGAAATCGAAGGAGAGTGTCTTGATTTCCTCGACGAGCTCATCCCTCATTTCCTGCCAGCTCTGCTTTTCCATGTAGCGCGGATTGATCTCAAGGATTCCGTACCACGCGCGGCCGGCGCCTTCGACGGTCATGACGTAGTAGCCCGGGACGAGCGGGAAGTCCTGCCCGGCAAAGAGAAGGATGTCCTTCTTCCCTTCGGGGAGGATGTATGTCTGCTCAGATTCCCTCTCCTGCCCAGGAAGCGTCACGATGTCGAGGCCGTCCATGGTGAAGCGGAAGCCGGGCGGCGCTTCGAAGCGGAGGAATATATCCTGATTCTCCGTCAGGGCAAGGGCGGCCGGGAAATGACCCGTCAGGCGGTCAGGGTCTGTCGTGAAGCGCCTGGCGGAAATGGTCCCTTCCTTCTTTGTCTCGAACGTCAGGGAGAATGGCAGTTTAGATCGTGTAATCATAGAGCTTCAGCTCCCCGGCTTTGATCTTCAGCACACGCTTCGACTCTTCGAAATTCGAAAGGTCGGAGAATTTCTCAAGAACGGCAGGAATTGTGCCCTTGAGCTCGCCTTTATCGTTCAGCGAAAGGAGTATCGAAAGCTGCTGGGACGAGCCGCGGAGCTTCGTCAGGATGCGCTGGACAACCTGGGAGTCGATGCCTTCCTTCCTCGAGAAGCCGAAGCCTTCGGGGATGTTTTCCAGGTATCTTCCCATCTGGCGCGCAACGCGGAAACCGATGCCGCACTGGATGCCGCTGTCGTGGAAGGCATCATTCAGCGCATCGAGGAGATCGAGCTCGCGTTCAGTGAGCCCCAGGCCTCCGCGGACGCGGAATGTACCAAACATCTTTGCGCCGATTTCATCATAGCGGGCTCTCTTTCTCCTCTTGAGGCCCATGAGGTCCCTGAAGCGGCCCTGATGGAGCGTGATGACGTTCGCACGGTCGAGGATCTTGTCCGAGAAATGGTACGTCGATTCATCGACATTGACCGTGCCCGTGAAAATGACGTTCGAGCCGACGGTGATGTCTGCCGGGTAGCGGTCGCCATTGTAGAGGCGCGGGGCAAGCGACGGGTTGTAGAGACGGATGACCGGATTTCCTTCCTTCTCGAGTGCGGAAATGAACTGCGCGAAATAGTGCTCGGCGCGGGCGAGGTTCATTTCATCGAAGCACACGATGTAGAGCTTGTCCGTATGCTGCGAAGCATCGATCAGAAGCTCGGCAAGACCCGTGTCGGCGCTCCTGTAGACGAGATTCTTCATGTCGACGTAGCCCAGGATGTCGCCGTCGTCCATCCAGGACGGGCGGACAGGGAGGAAACAGATCCTCTCTTCCGGAATCCCGAGCGCTTTGCCGTAGAGGCGGACGAGGCCGGACTTACCCGTGCCGCTCATGCCTGCCAGGATGACGAGCCTGGAGGATTTGACGGAAATATGGAAATTAATGAGATCCTTCTGGTTATAGAGAAGGCCGGCGCGGCTGGCGGTGTCCGTCAGGCGGTCGATGAAATCCTTCTCCGTGAAAGCGGGCGCTTCGTCCCTCTTTCCGTTCTTTCCCTTCGTTTCCTTGGCCGGCGTTTCCTGCTTCGGTGCTTCCTTCACGTCCTTGGGTGCTTCTTTTGCGGCATCTTTGGCCGTTTCCTTTGGAGCCTCTTTCGGCGCTTCCTTGGCGGTTTCCTTCACCTCTTTGGCAGCAGGCGCTTCCAGTTCCTTCACCGGACCCTTTCCTGCTTCCAGAAGCGGCGCTTCCTTCACCTCGCGGCGGTTCTTGTTATTTTCCTTTTCCTTTGTTTCGTTCTTGTTCTTATCACTGCGGCGGGTGCTGGCAGCGGCTTCTGCCTTCATGACCTTCTGCACCTCGGCCTTCACCTCTGCCTTTGGTTTTGGATCAGCCTTCGGTGCATCTTTGGCCGGTGCTTCCTGGCGGGGCGCTTCTTTCCTGCCCCTGCCCTCATTTCCGCGACGCGGTTTCTCGGCATCCTTCAGAACCTCATCGGCCTTGAACTCTGCCTTCAGCTTCTTGCCCTCCTGCGCCTCCGGCATCTTCTCAAGCGGCTTCTTCCCCTTGAGATTCATTTTCCGGATCACATCGAGCACACCCTCGCCCGTTTCCTCATCCCGCTTGCCATTCAGCAGCTGGAAAAGGTCGTCCTTCGTCACGAAATTTCCTTCCGACATACCGAAAGGATTCACCTCGACGCCGCTGTCCTTCAGGATATCCTCATCCTCAGGCACCGGACGGAGATCGCGGCGAAGATCCGGGAGGAATTCCTCAGGAACGAACCAGAGCGGACTCTCCTCGCAGCGGAGAATATGCGAAAGGATTTCCGAATTATTGACATCGACGAGGCCATAGCCCAGAGGACCGTGATTTCTGACACGGAAATACGCCCCGCCTTCGCCGATCACCATCGAATCGAAAGCATCATCATGAAGCGGAGCGAAGACGACCCACGGCCCCAGCTTCCCCTCGAAATTTTTCGTCGCTGCCACAACCAGCTGCGGACGGACATCATTATTCCAGTTCCTCTTCGAAAGCCCCGGAAGCGGCTTCCCTGACATGATATGATGGCAGAACTTGTTGATATCCCCGCCGAAAACAGGCTGGTCGATCGTCCCGAAAGCTGGCACCGGATAATAATTCTTATCCACATCCATGAAAGGCGTCCGCCCTTCCTTCGTCATATCATCCAGGACAAAAAACTTATTACTCCGAAGAGCCGGCGTAAACGTCACAAAAGAGTCCCCATACTCCTCCATGAGCTTTGCGAGCGCCTGCTCCTCCGTCTGAAATGAATTGAAACCGAAACCGATGCGGCTCATAAAACCAGTGAACCCGAACTTCTCCGCCTCCTCGAAGCCCTTTGGCAGCGGTGAAACAGGGTCAACAAAAAACCGGTAATCCTTCATCCCTGCCTGCGGTGCCGATCCCTTTACGATCGCACGCACACGGCCGAGCACCTTGCCATCAGCCTGCCTGAGGGAAAGATGAGGATTATCCGGGCTTGGAAAAAGCGCGTTATAATTCGCCATATGAATTTTCCTTCCTTTACTTAAATACGCACGAAACCGACACGTTTCGTACTTTGCGGGCCAAGCCCTCATTTATTCACGGCAGCAGGGACCGCGAAATCCCCGCCTTCGACACTGCCACCCAGTGCCGCCGCGTCTCCCAAAAGGGAATGTATACAGAATTCCAAACCTTTTTAGAATTCTGTTATTATTTTAGCATAATTGAATGCGGTTGACTAATAATAAAGAAGAATGAAGAAACGAAATGAGCGCCGCTAATACTCGCCTTCCCAGACGGGGAAGGTGCCCGAAGGGCGGATAGGGTTGATTACCATGAGCGTCAGCGAGGTTTTTCGGTTTTGCTTTTCCATCGAGCAACGCGAGGTTTAAGGGTATCAGAGCTCGCCCCGTAGGGGGAGCTGGCGGCGGAGCCGACTGAGGGGGTTCATTTCCCAGCCTGCAAGGCGGCTGTATGGTTTTTAAACTCGCCTTCCCAGACGGGGAAGGTGCCGGCCTCAAATTCTGATGCCGGCGGATAGGGTTGATTACCACGAGCGTCAGCGAGGTTGTATGGTTTCCCTTTCCCCACGCAAAAAGAGCCATGAAAACTCTATCCCTTTCATGGCTCTTTTCTAATTTATTTTTAGTTCCTCATTTTATCTATATTATCTTTCGTGGTTTCTGCTGATTCTATAAGCTTCTGGGCCTTGGCGATGATCTTGTCCATGCGGTCGGACTTGGTCTCGTAGATGACGTCGCCGCTCTGGAGGTAGCCTGCGCCAGGATTTCCTCCGGAAAGTTTGACGTAGGTGTCGCCGACGACGCCGGTGCTGGAGGTGCCTACGGTGCAGTCTTTCGGAATCAGGGCCTTCTTCTTGATCTGGAGTGTCAGGATGGCCTTGCCGTCTTTCACTTCGAAGGAGTGGACGCGGCCTACATAGACGCCTGCGTAGAGGACGGGGCTTTCCTCCCGGATGCCGCCGGCATCGTCGAAGACGGCGTCGACGCGGAAGTACTGGTCGCGGAGGCGCTCGATGGGGTTCAGGAAGAACCCGATCAGTCCTATGACGACGATCGCAATGAATGCGAACATACCGATCCTTGATTCTCTTGACATACAGCGCCTCCTTTCCTTTTCTTTGTATTATACCCTATACGGGCGAAAAGGAAAAAGGAAGAGCCATCAGCCGAATATCTTCGTCCTCTGCATAAGCTCTCTCATCTGCATGGCACTCCATGGCATGTATTCGGCGATGGTGAAGCCGACGAGGTCGGTTTCTTCGCTGATTTTCTCAATGAAATCCCAGACGGAAGCGCGTTTCATATGGCCGATAGCCGCATTGTACGGAATCGGTCCGAGAGCCGGGTTATTGAAATAGGTTGCATAGAAATCATGCGGATCCATGACGTCGCAATCAAGGTGAAGGGCGATGTGTTTGATCCCGTTTTCACGGATCCAGGAAATAGCTCCCGCTGCGTCGAACTCATTTCCCTTGGCTGCCGCATAGGAAACGCCGAGGCGGTCAAGTTCCGCCTGTTCCACATCGACTCCGCCCTGCATGCCTTCATAGCGGACCTGTGACGGTTTCAGCGTTTTCCTCACGAGGGCGGAAAGCTTCGGATCCCCTGCGCCGAGAAGATTGGCCAGGACCATCGCATGCTCATTTTCATAAATTTCCGGATTGGAAATATCCGGATGCGCATCGACCCAGAGAACGCCAAGGTCGTCATACTTTTCATTCAGGTATGCAAAAGGCGCCTGGGAAACAAGGCAGTTCCCGCCAAACGTAATGATCTTGTCCGGCGCTTCCTTATCGATGGCGCTTACCGTATCCTTCACCTGCTGATACACAGCGCTCTGCGCCGTCACGCCGTTCTCCCTTTCGAGCGGTTTGAAATCATCCGGGACAGGAATCGTGATTTCCTTCTGTCCTTCCTTCTTCGGAGCAATCACCTGCAGAATCTTCGCGCCGAAATAATAGACAGGATTGTCCCCTGCCTGCCAGTCCGGGACAATGAGACGAATCGTTTTCTTTTCCATAAAAATACCTCCTTACTACTTTTGCCTAGAGTATAATGTCTATAGTAAGTATAGAGTCAAGGAGGAATTATGCTTTCCATAGGAACCATGGCCGCCCTCTGCGGCACGAGCGTGCAGACGCTCCGCTTATACGACAAAAAGGCCTGCTGCCGGCCGCCAGAATCGATCCGGACAGCGGCTACCGCTATTACACGAATGGCCAGATCTTCCTTTTCCAGACCATCCGTCTTCTCCAGCGCACCGGGATGAGCCTTGCGGAAATCAGGGAAACCCTTCAAAAAGATCCCGTCGACCTCCGGAGCCTCTGGGACAGCCAGGAAAAAGCCATCCGCCAGAAACAGCAGGAGCTCCATGAAATGGAAATCATGGTCCATCAGCAGCAAAAGCAGCTCGAGGAGGCCTCCCTCATGCAGCAGCACGCAGGAAAAGGACCGTATATCAAGAGCGCGAACGCCACGCTCCTTTCCCTTCCGATCGAAAAAGAAGGCATCACGCCGAAAGTGGAACCCGACGACGCCGTCAGTCTCCTCGACCAGAGACTCCTCTCCCTCCATATCATCCCCGCCCTCTCCTACGGCTTCCTCTTCCCAAGGAAAGACTACAAAGACCTCTTCGAAATCATTTACTCCCACACCATCAAGAAAATAGAATCCATCCCGCAGTCCATCCCCGAAGACCTCACGCTCATAAAGGCAGAAGAAAACTTCCTCGCCATCGACTTTATCTGGTCCAGAGAAAACTACCTGTCCTATTACCACGACCTTCTCGATACCGCCAGGAAACAGCACCTCAAGCTTTCCAGCGTTGCCTACGAAATCTCCTATCCCCTCGACTTCTATAAAGTAGAAAGCGGCAAACGCTTCATCGCAGAACTGGGAATCCGGATCATGGAGAAATGAAAGGAGCTGTGAAAGGGGCCATCGGCCGGTCTTGACCTTGCCCTGGAAGGGAAGGTGTAAACGGATACAGCATTTCCTCAGCCGACAGGCTGGTTGTATGGTTTTCAAAGGTGCAGTTTCTAAGAAGGCGAAGCATCCTTTCGGCTTTCAGATAAAACAGATATATAAATGTGTTGGATAATCCCCCATCGAATATAACAATGCAAAAGGAGCTGTGACGAAATGTGCAATCATTTCGCCACAGCTCCTTCTTTTCATCAAAACTTCACGCCGGGGATTTCTTTATGGATGTCAATATGATTCCTCTTGGGCCATGTATTTTCATCGTCTTCTGTCCATCTGGGCGATACCCCGACGCCTCTTCCCCATTTCCCGTTTTTGATCGTATCCAGGATTTCCTGCTTCGTCTCTGGGGAAAGTTCATCGCTGCTCTTCGGCCATGTTGTGCCAGGGTCAAAATTAAGACGGCTGAGCGGCTGGTTAAAAATATAGACGATGTTCTTCTTTGGGCAAACCTGATAGTACCACCCGTTATCCATTTCAAGCATGTACTGGGCATCATACTTTCCCGGATAATAGTACAAGAGCCTCGTTGGTTTTGCTTTCATGATTTTCTCCTTTCCACTTATTTCCGCCTGCTGCGGTTCGTTTCGAATGTTCTTTATCCATAGTATATGCCGCCGCGGTACCCTCCTCAACTTTTCAAACCAGGGATGAGAAATGTTTAATTGATGAAAACTATAAAAAAATACAAAAATCCCACGAAATCGCAATTTCCTGCTATATATTCTTAAACAAATTTAGAAAATTGAAGGAATTTTTCGTTATTTTCTATTTTTTACGGCCATTTTATAGTCATTCACCCTGGACCTTTGTATAATAGTAAGAAAGAGAACTATTCGGAATCATACTGTTCCAGATAACGCATATAAGAACCCAAAGGAAAAGAAAGGACATCATCATGAACCATCCCGTACTCATTGCCGCTGGAAGAACCCAGGCATCCAAAGACGAACTCCAATTCATCGTCACCAACCTCATCGGCACCTACTACCCCGTCGAGGCTGTCCTGACGGCAGACATCAAAGAAGCAAGGAAAGATGCACTCTACATCTGCGAAGACACAGAAGCATCCCAGCTCCTCACCGTCATCCCGGAAGAGAACCTCTTCCCCCTGCACCTTGAAGTCGTCTCTGAACACTTCTTCGTCCTGAACAAAGTCCCCGAAGGAGAGACGCTCTACGTCTTCAACGACACCCGTCCCTTCGCCGACCACTTCCTCGAACAATGCGTCGACGCTCACCTGAACGCCTCTGCCTTCGAAAGAATCACCTTCGAAGACACCGACCCTGAAATCGTGGAAAAAGCCCTGAAAGAAGCCAAGTACATCACAGGCACCGACTTCCTCACCAAGAAAGGCAGCATCCTCCAGACCACCTACAAACCGCTCCTCCGCGAAGACGTCACCATCTTCCCGGCAAGAAGAGCCCCGTCCATGGAAACCTCCGCTCCCCTCATCCACAGACTCCTCAGCGAAAGAATCGAAGAACTGAAACAGTCCCTCGCTGAAGTCAAGAAAGAAGGAAACGAAGAAAAAGCAGCAGCCCTCCTCGAAGAAGCCAACACAGCCAACCTCGAATTCCGCCTCGCTGCCCTCCAGAGCGTCACCATCGGAGTCCAGCCCTTCAGACTCAAAGAATCCGACCTCACCGAAGTAGACGAAGGTCCGATTCCCGAAGGCACCATCCCGCAGATCGAAATGAAAATCGGCATCCTCGAAAAAGCCAAAGCCGATATCATCAACCTCATCTCCAGCCCCATCATCGTTCCGACTGACAAAGAAGAAGCAGAAAGAAAACTCGGGAAATAAAATAAAGAAGCAAAGTAGAAAGCGGTCTCGCAAGAGACCGCTTTTTGAGTGGAGAAACACCTAGCGCCGCTAACCCTCGCCTTCCTAAGAAATGGGCCGCAGGCCGGTCTTGACTTTGCCCTGGAAGGGAAGGTGTAAACGGATACAGCATTTCCCACGAGCGAAGCGAGGTTTAGCTGTCCCCGTAAGGGGAAAGTGGCGCGCATGCGCCGAAAGGGGTTCATTACCCCGTAGCAGAGCTGCGGTTGTATGGTTTTCTACGAGCAAAGCGAGGTTTAAGGGTGTTAACCTTGCTCCGAAGGAGAAGGTGGGAAATTTTTGCTTTTTAAAAATTTCTCGGATACAGCAGTTCCTCAGCCGCAGGCTGGTTTTGTGGTTTTATAATGAAGTTCATTTCCCAGCCTGCAAGGCGGCTGTATGGTTTTATCCTGTTTTATCCTGTTTTATCCTGTCTTATCCTGTTTTATCATCCCCCACGCAAAAAGAGCTATGAAAAATGGTCCACATTTTTCATAGCTCTTCCCCTATTTTTTATCCTTCTTCCTCGTTGAATTTCAGGAGTGAAATGACACCGAGGATTTCTCTATTGATCGAACCGTCATCGTGGAGAAGACCAATCGTGACAATCACGGAGATATTTCTGGCCTGGCGGGCAGCAAGAGCGATGATTCTTCTGTCCTCTTTGCCGTACTTGTTCCAGTCATACCCTTCCTGATCGACGATGCGCTTCAGCGCATTGACACGGGCATGGAAATTCTTCGTGTTGCTTTCCAGCACCTTCCTCTGACCCTCCGCCAGAGTGCAGAGCTGGACAGCGAGGCGGGCAACGACCTTGGATTCCGCTTCGAACTGCTCCGCTTCCTGCGGATACATCTTCGTGCGGAAACTCGATGCCTTTTCCTCGCCCCTCGTATGAGACGGACCATCGCCGAAGCCGATGAAGACGGACTCCCTGCAATCCGGTCCGAATACATCGCCTTCCACCTTGCCCGTCATCATCCATTTGACAGTCGCATTGATCGAAGAACTATAGGAAATTTCATCCTTCCCCGTTGCCCTTTCAAAAAGCGTCTCCGCATCAGAAACACCCAGCGCACGGATGCGAAGTCCTCTTAAATCAGGATTGTCATTTCTCTCAAGTCTCTTAATCCTGGCGACTCCTGCCTGAAGCCTTCTGTTCTCATCCCCTCCAGGAACGAAATCAGCCATTTCAGCAGCCCTGCTGCCGGCTTCAAAATCCACATTTTCAATCTTGCTGAAAATCTCAGTAAACGTCGTGAGATCCCCGGTAATTACGGCAAGCTTCTCATCGCCCAGCTGATGGATCGTCGAATCAAGCGACTTCCTCGCCGCTTCCCGCTCCTCCGCTGCGCTGCGGACCTTCGTATCCGCCTTCTTCACGGCCTTAGCCGCCTGCTTCCTTCCCAGCCTGCCGAGCACGTAAAATGCTGTGCCAAAAGAAACCACGAAAATACCGGCATCCATTAACCAGGAACTATTCACCTTTTATCCTCCTGCCATAAAGCGGGCTCCGCCCATAACCAGCTGCTAATCAATTGCGCTTTATCTTACATTATTTTTCTATAAATTAATAGTACTTTTGCGATGTTTAATAAAATTTAATAAAAGGATAGACATCTATCTATATTATAAAATTCCGTTAATCTTTACTCCTCCCCTCCACATCCCAACCTGCCCTGACTATAATCCACAAAAAATTAAAAAGATATACTACTAAAGTATACCTTTTGCGAAAAATATTCAATATCAAACAGAAAGCAAAAAGAGAGCATTGAGTTTTATGATTTTCCTCGAGCGAAGCGAGGTTATATTGTTTTTTTCGAGCATAGCGAGGTTTAAGGGTGTTAACCTTGCTCCGAAAGGAGAAGGTGTCGCCGGAGGCGACGGATGAGATGCAGTTCCCTCAGCCGTTAGGCTGATTTTGTGGTTTTCAAACTCGCCTTCCCAGACGGGGAAGGGGGACCGCTTCGCGGTGGATAGGGTTGATTATTCATCGAACTTTTAAATCTAAAAAGGTTCCTCGAGCGAAGCGAGATCCCCCTCTAAAACCTGCTAATGCAGAAGTATTCGTCTCCTTCTTTGACAATATCAAAAGGAATGAGATCATTCTCATGGACACCATAGTCCTGGTCCGGTTCATTCAGGAGTTTTCCTATGCAGCGACCCTCTTCGACCTCCGTGCTCCTTACCCAGCAGCCCTCTGTCTTGTACCCTTCCTTCAGGAAGATGACGAGGATATCATCCGGATAGTCAGGATGCCTGGAGTCGTCGATGAGATCGACACCGCGGATGGCGGCCACATCTTCGGACGGCGCATACGCTTCGTTGATGACAGCGATTTTCCTCTCATACGGCGTCCTGTCCACCACAGGGCCGAGACGGATGCTGCATTCATTCGCCTGCTCCTTGCGCAGCTTCACCATCATATCCGGAACTCCCGGAAGAGGAATGATCTTGTCCCCCTCCACCTTTGCCGGAGCGAGGACTTCAAAAGTGAAACCGCCTTCCGTATCGACATACCCGTACGCCAGCACACCGCCATTCTCCGGCATATCCATGCCCCCTGCGTACAGCAAGCCCGAAATCGTCTGATTCATCCCGAGCAGGCAGATCTGGTGCTCCATCTCCCTGAAATTCAGCTGCGAGACCTGTATCATAAATTTCCCCTCCCTTTATTTCTTCACTTTCCTGCGGCCCTTCCTGCCAGACTTCTCCACGAGAGCATAACTCTCATCCAGCATCCGCTTCGCCGTATCCATATCCGTTTCCTTGTCCAGAAGAATGCTGATCCAGTGCACCTTGTCCATATGATACGCCGGGAAATACCGGTCATGATCGATCAGGTGCTGGATTTCCTCCGGGTCCGCCTTCACATTCAGGACCTCCGTCATGCCCTTCCTCTCCACATGGAGCGACGTCCACGGGATACGCATGAAAAGCCCGTACCACTTCTTCGTCCCGTGCTCGCGGAGCGTGCAGTAATCCTTGTAAATCACCCAGAGATTCTCCTGCTCCGTCCCGTACCTTTCCTTCACGTACGAAAGAAGCCGGCTCCGCACATCCGAATCGAAGAAACAATTCTCCACCACATCATGGACGAGATTTTCCGCCTCCTGGCGCACGCGGTCGACGAAAGCCCCTTCCGCCGACTCCACCTCGAAAAGCGCATACAGCACACGATCCGGCAGCTCCACCACCGACACCGCCATTTCCTTGCCATGGACAGTGACCACCGCCGCCAGCCCATCCGTCTCCGGAAGAACACGCTCCAGCGTGAAAACGTCGCCCTTCTTCCTGAATCCATAAGAAATTGCCGCATCCTCCAGGAAATCATGCGTCCTGAACACACTGCTGAAGTCCATAAGACCTCCTTACTCTTCCAGACGAAGACGCATCGCCGTATGCGGGATCCCGTCCTCTAAGAACTCCTCTGAAGCCTTCACGAAACCCTCGCGCGCATAAAACCCCATCGCATACGTCTGCGCTTCAAGGAAAATTTCCTTCGGTGAGTACCTCTTCCTGATTTCCTCAAGCCCTGCATGAAGAAGCTCGCCGCCAAGCCCCGTCCCGCGCTCACGCGTCAGCACACGGCCCACCTGGATCACCCCGGGCTCCCCCTCACGAGGGAATGCACGAAGATACGCAGCCACCGCTCCATCCTTCACGCAGAACACATGAAGACTGTCATAATCCACCCCATCCAGCTCCGGATACGGACAATGCTGCTCCACAACAAACACATCCACCCGGGCCCGAAGAATCTCATACAACTCCTCACGAGTCAGCTCATCAAACCCCTTAGCAATAAACATCCATCCCACTCCATTCTATATATGTATATATTAATTATACACTGTAGCACACAAGAAAAAACAACTCGCAACCTCGCCGTGCTCGCCTTCCCAGACGGGGAAGGGGGACCGCTTCGCGGTGGATAGGGTTGATTACCACGAGCGCAGCGAGGTTGTACGGTTTTAATCTCCAAGCACACTCTCCCCGCTAATAAACCACATCCCCCCATTTGACAATCCCCTCCCTCCGTCTTAGAGTGAAAGATAACAACACACGAAAGGAAGGATACATATGATAGGTGCCATTATAGGAGACATTGCCGGATCGCGGTTCGAATGGGACAACTACCGCGCCAAAGACTTTGACCTCCTCTCAGATAAATGCTTCTTCACCGACGACTCCATCATGAGCCTCGCCGTCTGCGACGCCCTCCTCAAGACCGCCCCGTCCTACAAAGGCCTCTCCAGACAAGCCGTCCTCTCCATGCAAAAAATAGGACGCCCCTATCCCCAGAGCGGCTACGGCGGATCCTTCTACCACTGGATCTACTCCGACAACCCCGAACCCTACGGCAGCTTCGGAAACGGCGCAGCCATGAGAGTCAGCGCCTGCGGCTGGGCAGGAGAATCCCTCTCCGAAGTCAGGAAACTCTCCAAAGAAGTCACCAAAGTCAGCCACAACCACCCCGAAGGCATCAAAGGCGCCGAAGCAGCCGCCTCCGCCGTCTACCTCGCCAGAACCGGCGAAACAAAAGAAGACATCCGGAAATACATCGAAGAGAAATACTACAAACTGAACTTCACCATCGATGAAATCCGCCCCACCTACGAATTCAACGAAACCTGCCAGGACACCGTCCCCCAGGCCATCGAAGCCTTCCTAGAATCTGAATCCTTCGAAGACGCCATCCGCACCGCCGTCTCCGTAGGCGGCGACAGCGACACCCTAGCCGCCATCACAGGCGGCATGGCAGAAGCCTACTACGGCGTCCCCAAAACCATCCGAGAAAGAGCTGAACAATTCCTCGACCAAAGACTCACCAAGATCCTCAAAACCTTCGAACAAAAATACCCACCCAAAGTGACGGAATAATGCCTAACACCGCGAGAACTAGCTCTTTTCCATCGAACGAAGTTCGGTTTAAGGGTGTCAGAGCTCGCCCCGTAGGAGGAGCTGGCGCCGGAGGCGACTGAGGAGGTTCATCTCCTCAAGGCGTTAGCCTTGGTTGTATGGTTTTAAACTCGCCTTCTCAGACGGGGGGAAGGGGGACCGCTTCGCGGTGGATAGGGTTGATTACCTCGAGCGTAGCGAGGTTGTACGGTTTCTCCTCATCCCATCAAAAAGCAGCGGTATCAAAATGCTCAGTCATTTTGATACCGCTGTTTTTTGTCCCGCTGCTTTCCTTATTTCATTCGTTCTACCTTCGGCACATGAAGGCCAAAGGAAATTCTCTTGATTACCCGGATATAATCCTCTACCGGAAAATCCTCCTTCGTGCACAAGATAAGATACCTGTCGCCGCCGTCGATCAGGTTGTAATCCGTACTGACGAACCCATTCCTGCGGTAAAAATCCAGCCTTCTCTCCCTCTGCTCAGAATTCGCCGCATGAGGATCCAGCGGCTCAATATTCAGGGCCACGCCCCTTCCCGAGGCCCTTGCCTTCAGATCCGCCAGAATCGCCGTCCCGTATCCTTTGGAACGGATTTCATCATTCACCGCCAGGTACAAGACGAAGACCATATCCTCATTCTCGACCGTGTACGTGAAACCACAGAAATCATCGCCATCATAATAAGCCAGGAAATGCACATAACTGCTCCACGCCCGAAGCCGCAGCAGGACCATCGGGAACTGCTCATTCTTCGGAAAAGCCCTCTCCAGAAGCCCCTTCACCCGTGAAAGATCCCGAAGCCTCCCATCCACCTTCCGCGCCGTCAGCCTCATCCCGATTCCCCTTTCCTGCGATAATGACTAGAAATAATGCTTTAAAACCTATGATAACACAGAAAGAAAAACGAAAGGTACACCCAAGCAAAAAGGAGCTGTGACGAAATGATTGCACATTTTGTCACAGCTCCTTTTCAATTTCTATTTATTCTTCTCCTATATATACGCAGACATAGTCTTCGCCGTCTTTGACGATGCCGAAGGGAATGGTATCGCCTTCGTGGACACCGAAGTCTTTGTAAGGCTCGTTCAGGAGTTTTCCGATGACATGGTCTTCTGCCACGTCCATGCTTCGTACCCAGCATATTTCGACGCCTTCCTGGCCCTCCTTCATGAAGAGGACGCGGAGGTCGTCGGGGAAATCGGGATGGCGGAGTTCGTCTATGACGTCCATTCCGCGGAAGAATTCAAGACCTTCATTTTTGAAATAGCCTTCGTTGATGAACCGGATCGTTTCTTCAAACGGCGTCGTATCGACATCGGGATGAAGAACGATATTCCAATGAGCGGCACTGCCCCTGCGGACCTTCAGGGAAATCGTCCCGTCATTCGGAAGAGGAATGAACCTGTCTCCTTCCCTCTTCGCAGAAGCGAGGATTTCGAAAGTGAAGCCTGCTTCGTTATCAATATAGCCATATCCCAAAGCACCATCGGCCCCATCGGCGCCAATCTTCGCAGCCTCAAGTAACTCCGCCAGATCATCATTCATAGCAAGGAAACAAACCCGGTGATACATGTCTCTGAAACTCAGCTGGCTGACAAGTGTCATAGAAAATCCTCCTTTTCTCCCCGTACTCGAAAAGTAAGCAGCAAGAGCCGTTCCGCACGGCCGAAGACCTTCCCTTAGTTTGATTGTAGCATAATGGGTGGGGGAAACAGAGGAAAATATGGAAACCGCGTGGCTTTCCCTCTATTCCATGATTTCGTGTATCTTTTTGATGATGGTCTGGTCAGCAGGAAGCCAACCAACGGTATCCAGACTGCTCTTAGTCAGCCATTTTGCAGCTTCCGCTTCTTTGAGAACAATGGTCCCTTCCCTGACTTTGGCAAGGAAGGTGTCCATGCTGAGGTGGAAGTTTGGATAGTCATATTCGATGGTGCCAAGGAGGGGACCGACTTCTATTTCTACTTCGAGCTCTTCCTGGATTTCCCGACGGATAGCTTCTTCAGGTGTTTCGCCTTTTTCTATTTTCCCTCCGGGGAATTCCCACTGGCCTTTGAATTCTCCGTATCCTCTTTCCGTGGCGAGAATTTTAGTAGGATGGTCGAGGTCATCAGTAATGACGGCCGCTACGACTCTGATCGTTTTCATAGAGCCTCCTTACTGTGCCAGAAGCTTTCCTGTCTGGCGAATGAATTTGGCCGGGATGGGACGTTCGAGGTGCCAGATGATATTCATAGGACTGCTGCCTTGGTGGCTCACGTATTCGGCCTTGCCGAGGTAGACGAAAGGCGCAGTACCGGTCTGGTCTTTATTGTATTCTCTGACAAAGAGGAGAATTTGGGATCCCATTTCCTTATGGTGGATATAGCGCTGTCCCGTATTGGATGCTTCGGATGTGGTACTCTGGCTCTGCCAGTGGAAGAGGTGCTCATTGATGGAGTAGTCGGCGTACATGGTCGTCGGGGAATAGTCTTTATCCGCTTTGTTCAGTGTATTGATGAAAAAGTCGAGGTTTCTGTCTTTCAAGTAGAGAACGCCCTGACGCATGGATTTCGCTCTTTCTGGATGGCCGAGTGCGACGAGAATCTGGTCCTTGGTGTAGTGACAATGGAGATCGAGCGGACAGGTGAAGCCAAGATCGACGTTTTCATCGACGAAGTCAAGGTGATCGAGGTTGTATTGCAGAATATCGCAAATTTCCTGGCACATGACGGGATTTTCCCGGATAGAGGCCATGTCACCTTCCAGGTCGCTGTAATCGTGAGGATCTTTCGTGCTGTTTGTCGGCCATACGGTGTACTGGAACATTTCGAGCATGAGGCGTCTTTCTTCTTCCGTTGCATCACTGACGGTGCCCGGCATGAATTCTGAAAGGATGGTCTGGATCCATCTCCGGGAGTCGATGGCACAGATTTTGCCCATCGCTTTGGTAATGGTTTCCTCGAGCGGTTCTTCAAAGTCCTCCCGCTTGTCCGCCTTCACGCAAAGGCGGTAGAAGCCGGCAGCATTGGTCCCTTTCGTTTCTCTATCGGTGTAGAGGTCCTTGATATCCATGCTGTAGTAGGAAAGGAAATTGTCCAGGGTGAGCGGTCTTCCGCTATCTTCTTCAAAGGTGCTGATTCTCTGGATGAGTCTGCCCTGTGCACCAAGAGATGCGTTGATATTTCTTAGGATGTTTTTGGCTGCCTTTTTCTCGAGATGAATATAGCAGCCGCGTGGAACAGAAACGAAGCCTTTCTTGATTTCATCCGCCAGACTTCCGTGAGTTTTATTCAGAAGGGCAGTGAATTTTGATTCAAAGTCGTATTTCTTATTGGCCTGTCCTATGAAGTCAAGGACGGTGAGGCATTCTTTCCCTTCAGAGAGACGCAGTCCGCGTCCGAGCTGCTGGAGGAAAATGGTCAGGGATTCGGTCGGTCTCAGGAAAAGGATGGTGTTGACGGATTTGATGTCGACGCCTTCGTTGTAAAGGTCGACGACGAAGATGAATTTCACCTGACCGGAGACGAGTTTCTGCTCGGCAGATTTCCTGTCTGCATAGGATGTATCGCTCGTCAAGTACATGGATGGCACGTCATGGTCGTTGAAATAGTCGGACATGAACTTGGCATGGGCTTTGGAAACGCAGAATCCAAGGCCGGTGACATCGTTCCAGTCGGTCACGTAACGATCCGTTTCTTCGAGGACCCATTCGGCTCTTTTCCTCGCGCCGTACTGTTCCATGGAGTAGACGTTGGAAAGCTCGGAGGCATCGTAGCCGCCTCTCGTCCAGCGAATCTGGCTGAGGTCGGTCGTGTCGTCGACGCCGAAATACTGGAAGGGACAGAGGAGTTTCCTGTCGATGGCATCGGGCAGGCGGATTTCTACGGCAATGCGTCCGTCAAAGTACGGCAGGACGCTCTTTCCATCCATTCGTTCCGGAGTTGCCGTCATGCCTAGAAGAATCTTCGGCTCATAGTAGCTGAGGAGTGACTGGTAAGAAGGCGCAGCCGCATGGTGGAATTCGTCGATGATGATGAAATCATAGTAATTCTTGTCCGGGACATGTTTCGTGAAATCTTTGGACTGGAAACTCTGGATGGAAACGAAGAGCTGGTCGATAGTTTCCGGATGATTCTCACGTCCGACGAGAAGGCTGCCGAAGGTCGGATCTCTCATGACGCTGCGGAAGGTCGCAAGGCTCTGCTGCAGCAGCTCTTCCCTGTGCGCAACGAAAAGAAGTCTGGGCTTTCTCTCATGGCCGAACTTCTGGCAGAAACGACGATAGTCGAGCGCAGCGACGACGGTCTTTCCCGTCCCTGTTGCTGCGACAACGAGATTCTTATAGCGATGATGGATTTCCCTTTCCGCTGCGAGTTTGTCGAGGATCGCCTGCTGGTACGGGTACGGCTGGATTTCCATGATGTAAGGATTCGTGCCGAAGTTATTGAAATTCGGATCATCCTTATATCTTTCCCTGTAAATGGCCTCCTGCAGTTTCTTGCTGTCGCCTTCCTGGTACGTTTCAAACTCGCTGGAGTTCCAGTAGCTTTCAAACGTCGCTTCCATCTTCGCCATCGTGGACGGCTGGTCCTGAGAAGTAATCTTCACATTCCACTCCAGGCCGCTCGAAATGGCCGCACGGGAAAGATTCGACGAGCCGATATACGCCGTCGAGAAACCGCTCTCGCGGTAGAACATGTAGGACTTCGCATGGAGACGTGTCCTCGCTGTATCATAGGAAACTTTGATTTCCGTATTGCTGAGCTTGGCGAGCTCCTCGATTGCCTTCACATCTGTCGCGCCCATGTAGGACGTCGTAATGATGCGAAGATGACCCCGCTCAGTGAACTTCTTCAAAGGTTCGAGAATAAGACGAATCCCGCTCCATTTCACAAAGGAAACAAGAAGATCGATCCTGTCAGCGGACTCAATTTCCTTCGCGAGCTCCACAAACATCGGCGGTTCATGATCCGAACCCGTAAAGAGCGAACTCTGCGCCAAAGACGTGCCCGGACGCGAGAAACTCCCATGCTCCTGGAACGCGAACGCGGAATTCTTCGTATTCACGACCGACAAGAGCTGATCCACCCTGCGCTCCTGCGTGAGCGGAAGTAGATCCTTCCCGCTTTCACTGCCGAGTGTGCTGAGCATCTGATTGATCAGACGGACCTGCTCTTCTTCTGCCTCATCCTTCCCGGACTCCTCTGCCACAGCCGTCAGCCGCTTCTCAAGAAGCCTTGCCACATACTCCGCCAGAACCCGCGCCGACTCAGCAGCATCCACAGCCCCGGTCTCCACCCGCTGCCGCTCCGCCGCCTCCGCCGAGCGAATCTCCTCTTTGAGCTTCTGATTGATCAGCTGCTCATACAACCCCTGCTTCAACATCAAACCACCAGACCTTCCCAGAAAACCGTAAAAATCTTTCCTAGATCTAATTATACCAGGGAGTAATGAGTAATAGATGAGAGTTTCATGAGAATGCTGGAGAAAGATGAAGAAGTGTAAACCGTACAACCACACGCAAAAAGAGCAGCATCTTGATTTTCTGAGATGCTGCTCTTTCTTTTTATTATTCTTTTATTACTCTGTTGTTTCTTCCGATGCTTTTTCCTCGAGATCCTTAAGTGTAACTTTATCTTCGTTCTTCCAACTTAGCAGTCCATCTGCACTTTTACCAATAACGAACATAGCGGCGTAAGAAGGACTGCTGAATAGATGGTCCTCCTTCAAATTTCCTCCCTCATCAAGAACCGTTTCGTCTTTGATTTTCTTAAGTGATTTAGGGATTGTATCATCATATACACACGAAATATGACTTCCCTGTAAAACGACAAAGCCTTCATTCGTCTGCCTGCCGACCGCATGTACTTCCCCTACATCCGTAATCTTCCTGTCCAAATACAGCAACGGTTCTTCATCTGGTTTTGGTTCTGGATCTTCCTGTTCATTTTCCTGTTTATCGTAAGGTTCGAATAATTTATACCCTAATGCACCCATAACGATTTTGGCGTAATCGATAAATTCTTCCATTTCGCTTTCTTTTTCTTCGGTAGGATTGCCGATATTGGGATCATCTTTATTGATCACTTCATACCGCTTTGCCTTGGTGGCAAGTTCACAGAATCGATGCTCAAGATAGCTGATTTCTGTTGCTCCCAGTATATTGTTTGAAGTGGTAATAGCGACAGCTTCATTCCAGTAATCTTCGTCCGGATTACGCCGATGTTCCTGCAAGCGATTGAGAAGTCCCTCCCCGTTTTTTCGTACTATCGCCTGGCCAACGTAAACCGCCTTTTCTTTATCTTCTTTCTCTGAGTCTCCAAACAAGAAATAGACGCCGCTCTGCTTGAGATCCTTGCGGTCTTTGCACTGCTCAAGCATGATTCTTGGAATCTTGTAGGCGATGCCCGTCCAGTTTGCCAGCGTACATTTAATCCGCCCCGTCGCTTCGCCATCCATTAGAAATAATTGTATTGTTTTTCCATGAGCTGCCATCTCTATCACTCCCGATGCCGTTCCCCCCCCCAATAAAAGCACTCGATATCTCCGAAAGACTTATTTATTCTCATTATAGCAGGGAATAAGGGATCACTATTACATTTCTATTTTCGTGAACTATTTTGAAACTCCTTATTTATCTGCTCTCTGCCAAATCGAAGAAATCTTTCCTGCTGATATCCAGGCCGCTCTTTGCCAAGCGTTCACTTCTCTCTCCATAAATCTGATCTAATATCTTTTCTCTGTCACTCATTCTTCCATAATGAAGAAGCCTGTGGCAGATTGGACAAAGGCAGATGACGTTGGCATAAATATCAAGGCTGTACTTGAATTGCTTTTGATGGCTCAGCGGAATTACATGATGGCCTTCCATGTACGCGTGATTTGTATTGTTTACGATGAATGTCTCATGATGATGATCGACTTCACAAAGGTAGTGTTCTGCTTTAAGGACCTGATGCTTAATAATAGGGGATCTCCTGTACCTTTCACTAGTTATCTCATAGTGATATTTTTCTCTTGGTATGGGTTCGTCAAGTTTTGAAAGCTCCACTTTTGTATCTTCATCTTTATGTGAATCAAACCATTGACCACGGGCAAAATCTATATAACTCTGGAGTCCGCTGCGATACATCCTATGACCTTTTTCATTAAGCGCTACAAAGTCAGGATCTTTTTTCAGAATTTCTTGCACATCAAGTAAATGTTTCAAGGATTTAATTTCAAAGATGGAATGATTGACAAGCCCTTTTTCTTTCAAATACCTACTGATTACCGTGTCGAGCGCACCCATATAATGCTTAATCGATGCTTCAGACAATCCTTTTATTTCTTTCATGTACTTAATGAAGTACTCTTTCAGAGCATATTCCTCTCCCGCATTTGGCACCTGTTCATCGCTCATCCATGCCACCTCTTCCTCATGAATACCATTTCCGCCAGATTTCTTTTATTATACCAAGGAAAATCTTGCAACGTGTATGTTTCGAAGTCAGCTCTACGATCGCATGCCACATTATCATTCTAAAAAAGCCCGGACCTTGGATGGCGGCCAAAGCGAAGTCTGCCTTCACACATCAAAATGGCATTCCCACGAACGAATTCCAGTCGTATGGTGTTTTCCCTCCGCGATAGTTTTATTCACCTCCCCCTTCTTCTCAATTCCTTTGATTTCTTTTGTCAGATAGGCAAAAGTGAGCATGGCTTATGCCTGTTTTTATTGATATTCTTTCGTTTATAAAATATAATTTTGTTAGTTATATTTACAAAATAAGATACTTTATTGCGCATTCTGCAAGTATTGGAATATCAAATATTAATATTTCTATGCGCACTGGATGAATCCAATCTATGACTAAAGGGGAGGTTGCATAGAATGGCGGTTAGGGGAAATGAGCCTTCGCTGACGCATGTCTGTCGGTGGAATGGACACGGCTGGAAAAGTATCACGGCGGAAGAAGCTTCCAAGCTCTATCCTTATGGGACGGTCCATGCTGACAGCGGTCTTTTCATGTGCGATTTATGCGGTCAGTATGTCATTCTTACGAAAGGCAATAAAAAGATACGCCATTTCAAGCACAGCCTTGAAGAGGACGATAAGAATTGTCCTGAGCGCACATTCGGCCCTGGCAACCCCTATGTCTACAAACTCCAAAGTCATAATTTGCCAATCCGTATTTCTTTTCTCAATAGATCTCATACTTCTTTCCGGCTGGAAATGGGATTTTTCCATATTCCTGAAGAGCTTCGCAAAAAGAATTTCAGTATTCTCATACAGCCAGCGGTGAATGAACTGATGCGGCCTATAGAGATAAAGAGTAATCAGCTTCTCAATAAGCACATCACCTATTTCCCTTTATGGAACCAGCGCATATTTGACTCCTACAAGATCAGTTTCAAAAATGGAAACAATGAATTATATAAGGCATTATCTACCTTCTGGTCATCAGAGGTCCGCGGCATTGATCATGAAGGGACTTTGTTTAATAAAGGTAGCGGGAGAAGGCTCTCCTATGATGCCGACGTAAAAGTCGGATGGGAGTACTATCTTTTAAAGCGAAGTTTCCCGCCCAAAAGCTCTCGCAGCATTACGGTTAAAAATATTGCTTCAATAATTTTGGGAGGGGAAAAATGGATCCTCTCCACCGTCTCTGCTAATACATTCAATGAGGAAGCTATTCGATTTTTCCTTGATCTTCATTGCCGTCTTACGGAACGCCCTGTCTCGCTTCAACCGATATGGCCGATTTTCGTTGAGAATGACTCCAGCATCATACATCACGAACCAAACATGTACCTGCTCATCAGGGGAAATGCCACTACAGTAAGTACCCTCCCTGAGTCCAGTGTGCGCAAACTCGGCAAGACCCCAGCGGAAATAGCGCTGTATAAAACACACTGTTTAGACAGACAGCAATTAATTTATGCGGGACGTACGCAGGCTTTGCAGGATCGGTATTTCGTGAATAAAGCGCTTACTATGGAGGGAATCCGTCCGGAAATCTCCGTCACTAATTCCAAAGGCGCAGTGATACGGCCCGGGGAAAGAACTGCGCTGCCACTCGGAAAGAAACTGTATATTGAATCCCGCTATGACGGGGAAATTACCATCAGCCGCCCCGGACAAGCCGTAGAAAAGCAGAAGCTTAGCGCTAATGAATCTGCTGTTGTAGACAATCTTGCCTATGGCTCTACCGTCCGTGTATCTATCGGCCTTGATACGATCTGGCAGCTTCACTTTAAAGAAAAGGACGAAAGGGCAAAAAGGACCGAAAGGACCGTTAAAATCCCGGACAATAATATTAAGCCTGCTAAAAGGCCTGTTGAAAAACCTGCTCCAACACCTGTTGCTGCGGAACCATCCCGTGCAGGAATAAAGTCCCCTATTCCCCCGGCTTCCTCAAGATATCCAAAAATTTATATTCCTTTCTACGTAAACACGAAGAAAACTGCCCCTGCACCTTCGCCAGCAATCGAAAAGAAACCGAAATCTCCGGCGCCGTCTGAACCCCGGAAACCAAATCCTTCCAATTTGGACAAGAGTACACAAAAGAAGACTACCCCGGATTCTAAGGAACCTATCCGAAAACAGAATTCTGCCATCAAGAATGCTGAGGAGGAAAGAAAACTTCTCCAGCAATTGACCAGCAAAACCGGCCACGCGATCCCGATTCCGCCCAGCCTGCGAAATATCCTCCTTGGCATGGGACGTTATCCGTATATCTGCCAATGGATACGGGCATGCATAAAAAAAGGCCGTATCAATGGGAAAGCTTATCAAAAATTACTGAGTATTTATCGCCGCCGGAATACAGATTAATTTACTTATTTGAAAAATGTCTAAAGTATTAGGAGCTATTGAATGAATGAGTATGAAGGGCTGCTTGAATCTGCAGCTAATAAATACCACATCCTCAGGGGAACGGAGGAATCGGAAGTTAATTGGAAATCCCGAGTGATATACAGCATCTGCGGCTTGATGGCGTATGCCTCTCTCTGGGATGACGAAGGAAATGTTTCCATTGTTCACCTGAAAAAAAGAGTTCGACGTATACTTAAGGATTACAAAGCGCTATTTCCTGATTTCGCTGACAGTCTGCCTATGACCACAGAGGATCCGTTAACAGTAGAAAGAAACTCGCGGCTCAACACGCTTGAAGATGAAATCTACGACCAGTTTCTCGATGCCGGCATCGTCTATCATCAGCGTTACCATGTCATTCCGTCCATGAAGCATGAAGAAATTCTCGATCATGTATGTTTTCAAAGAGGCATCGGGATCGACAATATTTCCTGTGTATCCGGTCTGGGCTTCTATTCCATACAAGAAAGATTACCGAGCTCCCCTGATAAAGCCGAGTGTATAAAGAACGTGAAAGATATGTTTGGCCTTCCCCAGGATAATCTGAAGACTGTATGGGAAAATACCCTGTCGTCCGCTGCCTGGAAATGGGCACCTTTAATGTATTTCACGCCGGAATACCTTCGTTTAGGCCAGCCATTCCGCAATGGTTACTGGATTAACACTCCTCACAGAGACGGGCGAATTTCCATCCTCCGTTCCAAGACGATGGAGCCGCAGTCATATCATCTCTATCGTTATACCAGTAAAGGCCTTGAAGTCAGCCCGCTACCGGAGTGGCAGGTGGAGTCGCATAATTACAGGGCACTTTCCTGTGCTCTTCTTGCATCATCCGGAAAGCTGCCGTCAATCAGGTATTCTATAGATGGCTCACTTGTTCACGTCCATTTGGAATACCTGCTTCCGCCGAGGGAACTTAATTTCCTAAGACTGTACAGCTGGCCGGAAACATGCCGGGTTCTTCCTAATAATTTCAACCGGATACTCACAAAAGATGTTTTCGACGCAATTCGAAACGTTCTAACGGACGAAGGCTATCATTTCAGGGAAGAATAAAAGATTGTTCCATCTGAGAAATTCATGCCGTACTAAAGCCGGATTTTTACCGTAAGATGAATAAAAAAGACAGTCTCATCAGCGAGCTGTCTTTTTTGATTGGGAGAATGGATTGGACAGAGAAAAGATGATTAAAACCATACAGCCGCCTTGCAGGCTAGGAAATTAACCATTTCTAAAGCCAAGGCTTTGCCTTGAGGAAATGCAACTCATCCGCCCGACATCAGAATTTGAGGTCGGGCACCTTCCCTTCCAGGGCAAGGTCAAAGGCATCCTTCTCCGTCTGGAAAGGCAATTTCTTGCCCCGCTCTCAAAAGTCCGGACTCTGTACGGCGAGCGAAGCGAGTTCTGCCTTCCGCACGAAAAAAAGAGCCCCGCGAGGGGCTGAGAATGGAAGGCGCTGGATTTTTTTATTTCCTTATATCTTTTTATGCAGCCATTCGTGGCTGTGCTTGCATTCTTCGATCAGGGCCTGCATGGAGGGTGTGAGGTCTTTGTCTTTGCGGTAGGCGATGCGGAAGATGCGGTTGCATTCGAGTCCGTCTAAGGGGACTTCTACGAGCTGGCCGCCAGCTATTTCCTGGCGTACGAGGGTCTTGGAGAGGAAGGAAAGTCCCAGGTTCGCCATGACGGCGTTCTTGATGGCTGTTGAGTTGTTATATACGCCGATGACGTGGTAGGGTATGTGGTGCTCGCGCATGACTTGTTCAAACAGTTCGCGCGTGCCGCTTCCTTTTTCACGGACGAAGAAGGGGAGATAATCGGTATCTCTTGCGGTTTTGATGTCTTTGCCGGCCCATTCGCTTTCGGGGGCTGCAATGAGTGTCATTGTGTCTGTCAGGATGGGTTCTGTCGTCAGCTGGGTCGAGGTGAGGCGGCCTTCGACGAGGGCGAGGTCGATTTTGTCGTCGAGGAGCATCTGCTCGAGTTCTTCGGTATTATGGACAGCGGAGAGGATTTCCAGATCCGGCCAAAGCTGGCGCGCGTGCTGCAGGAGGTCGACGAGGAATACGTCGCCAATGGTGATGCTGGCGCCAATCCATATAGGCATTTGCTTTTGCAAGGCATGCATGCTTGATTCTGCCTGCTGCTGCAGGGAAAGGATTTCACTGGCAAATTTCTCCAGATGGCGGCCTGCCGGTGTCAGAAGGATTTTCCGTCCCGTGCGTTTGAAGAGAAGGATGCCGTAGTGGTCTTCCAGCTCGTGGATAGCCTGCGTGATGGATGGCTGGCTGATGTGCAGCTCCCCGGCTGCTTTTGTCATATTCATCGTTTCGCAGACTGTGAGAAAAATCTTGAGGTGTCGAAAGGTCATAGTGCGGGCTCCTCTCTTCCATAGGTAAAAGCTTATTGGTTTCATTATATCTTAGTATTTTATGAAGGGAAAGTCTTAGGGTATTCTTAACTCATGTCAAAATTTCACGTAAGGAGCTCTCATATGCACGTATTCCCTTTTGCCAATAAGCGCAACGCTGTCATCGGCCTCGTTCTCACGCTGGCCTGTTCTTTTATCGGCCAGGCGCTGGCCGGTCTGCCCGGTCTTTCTCTGATCGGTCATCTCGTTCTGGCCCTTATTCTGGGCATGGTCATCCAGTTCAGCCAGTCCATCACTAAGATGGCGCGGGAAAGCACGGGATTCATTGCGAACAAATTTCTTCGCGCCGGCATTATTCTCCTGGGGTTCAAACTGAACCTGGTCATCCTCATGAGCGCCGGGCTGAAGAGCCTCGAGGCGGCTGTCTTCGTCGTCACCATTATGATCACGCTCAATTATGTGGTGGCCCGTCTGCTGCGCGTCGATCACACGCTGGCCCTCCTGACGGCCTGCGGTGACAGTATCTGCGGCGCTGCCGCTGTCATGGGCATTTCCGGTGCCATCAAAGCGAAGGCCGATCAGTCTGTCCTCGCCGTCGCGATCGTTGCGATTCTCGGCACGGTCTTTACTCTCATCATCGTCTTCCTGCAGCCTTTCCTGGGATTCTCCAATGCCCAGTTTGGCGTAATGGCAGGCCTGAGTCTTCATGAAATCGCGCATGCTGTAGCCGCAGGAGGCAGTGCCGGCGCGGTCGGTACAGACAGTGCCATCATCGCCAAACTCTCCCGCGTACTCCTCCTCGCCCCTGTCGCTCTCATCCTCGGGACCTTCGAAGCATGGCGTGAACGCCGCAGATCCGGCGACACGAACGCAAAATTCAAGATTCCCATCCCCTGGTTCATGGGTGGATTCATCATAGCAAGCGCCATCGGCTCCTACATCCCCGCCGTCAGTCTGGCCGTCCCGGTCCTCGTCAAAGCAGCCTACATCATCCTCGGCATGGCCATGGCCGCTCTGGGTCTCAACGTGAACTTCGGCGTCATCCTGCGCGAAGGCGTCCGTCCCCTGACCGGAGCCGTCTTCTGCTCCATCGTCATCATGACCCTCGCCTGGTTCATCGTACGCACCTGGTTCTAACACGCCTGATGAGGGAGCGATAAGGAAATTAAATCTGTTTCAGCTATAGTAAAAGGGGCTGTGACAAAATGTGTAATCATTTTGTTGCAGCTCCTTTTTCTATTGGAATATTCCATTAAAGGATTATCTAACAAATGTATTTATTGGTTCTATCTGAAAACCTCAAAACCTCGCTTTGCTCGATAACTACTGTATCCGTCAGCTACGCTGACACCTTCTCCTTTCGGAGCAAGGTTAACACCTTTAAACCTCGCGTTGCTCGATAAAAACCATACAACCGAGCCTAGCTCGAGGGAAATTAACCCCTTAAATACCTTTAAACCAGCCTGTCGGCTGTGGAACTACATCTCATCCGAGAAATTTTAAAATGCAAAAATTTCCCACCTTTGGTATGATTCAACAAGAAAGACAGAATAATATCATAAATATATTAGGAGGTCATTCTTATGCCATGTAAAACCAAAGCGTCCCCGGAGGAAATGTTAGACCAGATTGCTTCATATCTCTATCAGGGTGTTACGATTACCCAGGCAGCTGAAAATCTTCATATGAGCCGCATAACATTCAGGAAATGGGTCCTCCGGTATAAAGAGGAGGGCTTTAAGGGATTGCGGCCCAGGCAGCATTTGTCTTACTACTCCAATCAGATGAAGATCCAGGCCGTAAAGGAATATCTTAAAGGCGGTGTTTCCATGCTTTCCGTCTGTGCCAAATACAGAATTTCCGGCACACTCTCCCTTAAAACATGGATTGAGGCGTATAATGAGCATAAGTTGACAGACCTCGTTTCTGAAGGAGGAGATCTTATGGGCAAACGCCAGCAATCGGTCAAGGAAGAGCGAGTCAGAATCGTTCAGGAGTGCATCGCCAGTGGATGCGATTATAACAAGATAGCCAAGAAGTACAACATGTCCTACCAAACGCTCTACACATGGGTAAAAAAGTTCAAGGAAATGGGCGAAGTTGGTCTTGAGGATTACAGAGGAAAGCCGATCAGGCTCCAAACGCCCCGGACCGAAGAAGAACAGCTGCGTCAGGAGAATGCCAGACTTCTTGAAGAACAGAAGGATCTTATAGCAGAGATTGCCCTGCTAAAAAAAAAGATGGAGATAGAGGAAAGGTTGCGTTCCTCGAAGGATTCAGCCTTACTCACCTTCTCAGAGATTTTAAAGCCATAAAAGAAGTCCATGAAGAAACCAACATCTCCATAGAAAGTCTCTGCCGACTCTCAAAGGTCTCCCGGGCAGCTTATTACGGATGGCTGAATCATATTAAGAGCGGCCGTGAACTGCTGAGAGAAAAGGTCGCACAGGAGGTCATGAAAACCCATCAGGAATATCCGGATATGGGATACCGCCGGATTAACGATTGGATCAAGAAGGATGACAACATCAATATAAATGTAAGCGACAGTCTGGTTCTTCGTATCATGCGGATACTTAATATTAAGTCCGTGATCAAGTACAAGACCGATGGTTGCACTCGTAACGCAAAGGATCCAAAGTACATTTTTGAAAACCTGCTGAACCGTGACTTTGATGCCGGCGTGTCCAATGCAAGATGGATGACGGATGTCACTGAATTCAAGTACACAACTGCTGATGGAGTTTTGCACAAGTTATATTTAAGCGCGATTATTGACGGCCATGATCGCCGGATTGTCTCTTATGTCATCGGCGACAGGAACAATACTGCACTGGCTTTTGAGACAATGGAAAAGGCACTTAAAGAGAATCCTGGAGAACATCCAATGATTCATACCGACCGCGGATTCCAGTATACAAGCAACGGATTCCATAAGATTGTTGAAAAAGCAGGACTGGTTCACAGCATGTCCCGTGTAGGCTGCTGTGCAGACAACGGTCTGATGGAAGGGTTCTGGGGAATGCTGAAGCGCGAACGTTACTACACACGTAAATTCACCAGCCGTAAAGCAGTGGTAAGCATGATCAACGGCTACATCTACTTCTACAACAACAAACGCATTCAGCGCAAATTACATCTTTTAGCTCCAATGGAAGTATTCAACGCAGCTCCAATGGCTGCATGATTAAGATTAAAGTACGATTAGATTTTTTATGATATTTATTTGTCTGTATTAACAAATCCGCACCACCTTCTCCTTCGGAGCAAGGTTAACACCCTTAAACCGAACTTCGTTCGACGAAAAAGAGCAATGAACCCCTTTCGGCGCATGCGAGCCACTTTCCCCTAACGGGGGCAGCTAAACCTCGCTGCGCTCGAGTGAAATGCAACTCATCCGAGAAATTTTAAAATGCAAAAATTTCCCACCTTCTCCTTTCGGAGCAAGGTTAACACCCTTAAACCTCGCTTCGCTCGAGGTAATCAACCCTATCCCTTTACTTATTAACTTCACCCCTTTCGCCCTTCGGGCACTTCCCTCCGTTGGGGGCAGCTTCGCAAGGAATAAAGAAAAGATTTCAAAGCTGATTTGTTTTTGACCTTTTGTACCCCATCCCATACGCCCTTCCCCGTCTGGGAAGGCAAGTATTAGCGGCAAGAGACGAGTTTTGGAACCTTTTCCCGCGAATGTGTTGCACTTTTATTGGCGATTCTTCCTTGTATTTCGTGGTTTATGGACAATATGTCCTGTTTCTTTACGTTACCAAAGTAAAGTGGAAAAAATCAGATGATTTCAAGGGAAATCATGCTATAATTGTTATACATCTATATGTTTTACGGCATGTGCCGCGCATATGCGCAGTCCCTTTTCGTTTGAAACCGGACCCCTGCGCTTAGAAAAGGAGGAGTCCCTATGGCATTAAAAGAATTCGAATTCGGCTTCGGCCAAACTACTCAGAAAGTCATGCTCCCTGAAGAACACATTTCCGATGTTCTTGAAGGAAATCCTACGCCCGCTTGTGACGTGGAAGAAGCCACACTGGAATGCATGCGCCATCCGATCGGCAGCCGCCCGCTGCAGGAAATCGTCAGAAAGGGCGACAAAGTCTGCATTGTATGCGCTGATATTACCCGTACATGGAATCATTCCGATCAGTTCGTCATCCATATCGTCAATGAACTGAACCGTGCAGAAATCCCGGACAGCGATATCTGCATCCTCTTCGCGCAGGGCACTCACAGAGCGCAGACGCCGGAGGAAGATATCCGCGTCGTAGGCAAGGAAGTCGCTTCCCGTATCAAGTTGTACCAGCATGACTGCAAGAACAAGGACGAACTCGTCCATGTCGGCGATACGAAGCTGGGCACTCCTGTCTGGATCAATAAGCATGCAGTCGATGCTGACAAGGTCATCGTCGTCGACGGCATCACCACCCACCTCTTCGCAGGCTACAGCGGCGGCAGAAAGCTGATTCTCCCGGGCGTTGCCGGTGATGAATCCATTCAGATCAACCACTGCAATGCGCTGGGCGCTGAATTCGGCAGCGGCATCAATCCGGCTACCCGTTCCACGCTCCTCGATCACAACCCGGTTTCCGATGATATGCAGGAAGCTTCCGATATGATCAAACCGTGCTTCCTCGTTCATTCCATCGTGAATGCAGACGGCCAGATCTGCCGCATGGTCGGCGGCGATCCTTACGAAGCATGGCTCGAAGGCACCAAGCTCGTATACCGCATCCAGAAGGTCCCGATGAAGCAGGAAGCCGATGTAGGCTTCGCATGCGCTGGCGGATACCCGAAGGACGTATCCCTCTACCAGGGCAGCAAGTGCTATGATCCGGCTGACGTCGCAGTCAAGGACGGCGGCATCATCATCGCCATCATGGAAGCCAGCGACATCCAGGAACCGCCGGCATACCTGAACAGCTTCCAGTATGAAACAGAAGCTGACATGGAAAGAGCTCTGCGCCATCATTTCACCATTCCATTCTTCGTCGCATTCAACCTCTTCTGCATGACCCACCGCTACACGATTTACCTCGTCACGAAGCCGGAAAACTTCGAAGCGATCCGCAAGACGAACCAGATCCCGGTAGCAACGGTCGAAGAAGCATGGGCACTCGCTCAGAATCAGCTGGAAAAAGAAGGCAAGACCGATTACACCATCAACGTCATGCCGCACTGCGCATCCATCGTTCCATTCCTCGCTGATAAATAAGGAAATTAAAAAAAGGTGTGAGATCCGAAAGGGTCTCACATCTTTTTTGGTGAGGGAGGGGGATGAAAAACCATACAACCAGCCTGCGGCTGTTGGTAATCAACCCTAACCGCCACGAAAAGGAATATGCTTTACTTATTACTGCACCCCTTTCGGCCATTATGAAATACTGCAAACACTTCCATGATTTTATATGCAATCATTGGTATAATGGCCACTTCCCCCGAAGGAGGCAGCTTCACAGGGAATAAAGAAAAGATTTCCAATCGGATTTGTTTTGGACCTTTCGTACCCCTTTCCCTACCATACACCCTTCCCCGTCTGGGAAGGTCAACACCCTGAGCGATGATGCTTCGCCTCTTTAGAAACTGCACCCCTTTCGCCCTTCGGGCACTTCCCTCCGTTGGGGGCAGCTCTGCGATGAGAAACAAAAGAACTCAGTTCTTATTTGTCTTAAACTTATATAGCTACGCTCGTGACAATGAACCCTAAAAACCATATAACCAAGGCTTTGCCTTGAGGAAATGCAACTCATCCGCCCCGTACACTAACTTATGAGACATTTGTGTTGCTACCGCTGATGTCGACTGGTATACGGCGCACCTTCCCTTCCAGGGCAAGGTCAAAGGCGCTCGGGAAAGGGCAGACGACATTTGCGGAATTGCTGCGGCTCTTTTTCATTTCCTCAAGCCGGGCGGAATACGTTCAAATTTCCTGAAATTTGTCAAGATTTCGTCAAAAAAGCGTCCATTCTCCAAAGCCCGCCAGACCGCATCAATTCTTGCAATTTCACCGTTTCTATGTTTGACAGAATCCCCATTTCTGACTATAGTAAGAGAAGACGAAAGGAGGGCGGAAAAATGATACAAGCCTTTAAGCATGATGAGAATAATGTACTCGCAGAAATGTCACTGGAGCAGCTCGATAAGGGCTCGTGGATCAATTGCGCCGCCCCCAGCCAGGAAGAACTCTCGCAGCTGAATGAACTGACCGGGATCCCGGTCGATTCCCTGCAGACCGCCCTCGACCGTGAAGAACGTTCCCACGTCGAGCTCGAAGACGATTACATCTTCGTCGTCGTGAATACGCCAGTCGTCCTTGAGACCGATGCCTACGACGCACTGCCGCTCGGCATCTTCATCACGAAGAATTACTTCATCACGGTGTGCCTCGAGCAGAACCTCGTCGTGAAGAAATTCCTCGGGAACACTTTCACATCCTTCAGGACCTACAAGAAGACACGTTTCCTCTTCCAGATCCTCTCCCAGGCATCCTCTTCCTTCCTGTTCTACCTGCAGCAGATCTACAAACAGACCGACGTCATCGAGACCCAGGTCCGCAAATCTTTGCAGAACAAGGAACTCTTCCGCCTCCTCGAACTCCAGAAATCTCTGACGTACTTCAACTTCGCCCTTCATGCGAATGAAAACGTCATGGAACGCCTGATGCGCCTAAGGAACAGCCCTCTTCACTCCCTCCTCAAGATGTACGAGGAAGATGAAGACCTCCTCGAAGACGTCATCATCGAGAATAAGCAGGCATTGGAAATGGCCGAGATCTACACGAACATTCTGATGTCCATGATGGACTCCTTCTCCTCCATCATCTCCAACCGCCTGTCCCAGATCATGAAATTCCTGACCTCGGTCACAATCATCCTCGCGACCCCGACCTTGATTTACTCCCTCTGGGGTATCAACGTCCCCGTCCCCTTCGAAAGCTCGCCCTTCGGCTTCGTAGAAGTCACACTCCTCGGCGTAGCCGTCACCGTCGCCGTCACCGTCGTCCTCTGGAAAAAGAATATGCTGTAAGCGAATAAATCATCCCGCGATTGCGGGATTTTTTTGTGGGGGAAATAGAGTATAGTAAAGGAAAAAGGAAAGAAGGGAAATAATGAAAACATACGACATGCGCTTTGACGCAGAGACCATGGCCATGCTGCAGAACCTGAAAGGCAGCGTTCTCAAGAGCATCCGCTCCGATGCCGAGGCCCTGCCATCTTCCACCTATGGCATCGCAGAAATCATAACCAGCCGCGGCGCATACGCACTGACGAGCACCATCGAAGTGGCCGATTACTTCGGCGCCCTCGAAGACGTCGCCATGTTCCGGCTCTCCCCCTCCACCGGTGATATGCCCTCCAGGCTCATGAACACAGACATGACAAACATTCCCGTCGAAGAAATCATTCAGGAAATCCAGATCGTCAACGAGCATCAGGAACTTTTCCATCTTGGCGAGAAAACCTACGACGTACAAGTCACCCGCGGCATTATCTTCCTCCTACAGAACGGACAGGAAATCTCCTTCGAGAAAAACATATGGTTCTCCGAAATGATCTCGATCCGTAGAGGAACCAATCTCGCAGACCAATTCAACCCTGTCAGCGAATTCGAAGAAGACTGGAGCGATGACTACGTGGGAAAATGCGAGAGAGAAATTGTAAGGATTTGAGGGAGTGAGTGGAGAAAACCATACAACCAGACTAACGTTTGTCGGTAATCAACCCTATCCACCGCAAAGCGGTCCCCCTTCCCCGTCTGGGAAGGCGAGTAGAACCACAAAACCTCGCTTCGCTCGTCGGAACCTTTTTAGATTTTAAAGCCCAATGAATAATCAACCCTATCCGCCCCTTTTTAGAAACTGCACCCCTTTCGCCCTTCGGGCACTTCCCTCCGTTGGGGGCAGCTTGCGATGTGAAATGAAAAAATCCAAAGCAAATTTGTTTTGAACTTATATAGGCACCTTCCCCGTCTGGGAAGGCGAGACCCACGCAAAAGGAGCCATTGGAATGACTGCTCATTTCCAATGGCTCCTCTTTTTAATTCTTTTTTAATTGTCTCTTGCTTTCTTTCTTCATTCTTCTACGTATGGCACGATGGCGCTTCCCTGGGGGATGACGTTGATGGTGTAATCCGTTTTTCCTTCTTCAGCGAGCTGTTTCTTGGCGAGTTCCCATGCTTCTTCGACGGTTGCGACCGGGATCTGGTGGGTTCTTTCGCGGAGGATGTCGAAGTTCTCGGGCCTTGTGACGATGTAGACGGTGTGTGTCATGGCTGTGATGAGGTTTTCGAAGGCGACGAAGAAGGGGATGGTGAAGCAGGCTCTGAGGCCTTCTTCCATTTCTGTGAGGTTCTTGTATTTGAAGCTGCCGAGGTAGGCCGGTGGTTCCTGGACGTCTTCGGCTTCGATCATGGTGATGATGATGCCGCCTTTCTTGGTGGCAATTTCGGCGGTGGTGTAGCACTTGGTGCCCTGGTAGAGGTTGGTGTCTTTCGGGTAGCCGCCTGCGGAGACGATGGTGACGTCGGTCTGGGCTTTCATCGGTACTTTCTGCATACGGTAGATTTCACGGGTGCCTTCGAGCCATGCTTTGTAGGGGGCGCCGCCGACCATGGAGGAGATCTGTCCTTCCGCATTGATGACGGAGTGAACGAGGAAGCATGGTGCGACCATGTCGCAGGCTTCCTGCATGTCTTCGGAGACGGGGTTTCCTGCGATCTTGAGGAGGGCTGCGTCCGGGTTGAGGCCGCTTCCGACGGTGGGTCCCAATGCGTGGCAGTGGTTCTGCTGGACGGTTTCGAAGCCGGCTACGCCCGGGAGGATGAGTTTCCTTCCGCCGCCAAAGCCTGCCATGTCGTGGGTGGAGATGGCGTTGATGAGGATGACTTTGTCCGCTTCGACGACGCGGGTATCGATCCATACGTCGGTACCTCTTGTCGTGGTGCCGACATGGGTCAGCATGGATTTGTCAGTGGAGACGTGTTGGTACATTTTGATGCGGGAAGCGACTTCCTCGCCTACGCAGGTGACGTTTTCCTCGTCGGTGTGGACGCGGTGGGTGCCCTGTGCGAAGACGATGTAGATGTCGTCGTCCGGAATGCCGGCGTCGTTCAGTTCGTTGACGACGTGGACGGTGAATTCGGAAGCGCGGTTCCATGCGCGGGTGATGTCAGCGACGACGAGGCATACTTTGTCGCCTTTCTTCACGAGGTCGCGGAGTGGCTCGGAAGCGATCGGATGACGCATGCATTCGATGGTGGCTTCTTTCACGTCGCAGGCAGGCGTCGGTACGCCTTCGAGGACGTCAGAGATATGTTCTTCCGGCAGCATGACGGACTGTGTGCCGTGGCCGTAGGCGAGTTTAAATTCTTTCAGGGACATAGGTCATCCTCCTTACTACACTACTAGGAAATTTTCTTTCATTATACTCCAAAAAGAAGGAGGAACAATCGAATTTCTCCGAAATCCGCGAATTTCCTATTTCCAGTACTTCCCGTAGAGGATATCCAGCACTTTGTCCATGTCGGCCGCAGAAATCTGGCCGGGCGCAGAGGGCTTCTTGCCGGAGGCGAAGGTGAGCGGTGCGCCAAGGAAATTGCCTGCGGTGCGCGTCAGGACGCCGTTTTTCCCCATGCCGATGACGATGACGGGATTGTCCGGGAATTCTTCCTGCGCTTCGGCGGCGGCGTACATGATGAGGGACGCATCCTTCGGCTTTTCGACGATGGTGGCGACTTTCAGGATATCTGCGTCCATGGCCTGCATGTTTTCGATGACGTCGATGATTTCACGGACACCCATCACCCTTCCGAAGGAGTGCCAGCTCATGACGACGGGCATGTCGGCGCGCTTGGCTTCGCTGATCATTTCGTAGGTGTCAAAGACTTCCTGGCCGTACTCTATATCGACGGCATCACCCAGATGCTCTTTCGTGATGAGGGAAAGCATGTCGATGTATTCGGCCTCCGTGAAATCGCGGGCGCCTCCCTGCGGTTCGCTTCTGATGGTTGTGAGGACCGGCACATCGGGAAATATGCTTCTTATCGCTTCATACCCTTCCTTCAGGTCCCTTTCCATCTTGAAATTCTGACTCGCTGCCAGGTAGTCGACGCGCCACTCGAGAAGGTCGAAGGGCGTGCCGGAAAGATCCTTGCACTCCATAGCCAGGAGCTCAGTGCTGTCTGAAACGAGGGGAATGCAGACTTTCGGCCTTCCTTCCCCGATGGCAGTCGTTCTGATTTTTATCATGTTTTATCTCACTTTCCATCACGGAGATCGGCTTTCCAGCCGCGGTCTTCGTGGTTCAGCAGTTCACATCCGTCCTCCGTGACGAGGACGAGGTTTTCAATCCGGACGCCGAAACGGCCCGGAAGGTAAATGCCCGGTTCAATGGAAAAAATCATGCCGGGCTTGGCAATAAGCGGAGAATTCGGGCTGACTTCGCCTGCTTCATGCTCTCTGATGCCGATGAAATGGCCGAGGCGGTGCGTGAAGTAAGGACCGTAGCCAGCTTCTGCGATGCAGTCTCTGGCCGCCTTGTCGATGTCCTTCAGAGGGACGCCCGGGCGGATCAGCGCTTCCGCACGAAGGCCCGCTTCCCTCACGGTGTCATGGACTTTCTTCTCTTCTTCGGTCGGCTCTCCCGTGAAATACGTCCTTGTCATATCGGAGCAGTAATGGTCTTTCTTGCAGCCAATGTCAAAGAGGACGGAGTCGCCTGGGGTAAGCTTCGTGTCGTCGGGCGAATGGTGCGGATCGGCGCCGTGCGCACCGAAGGAAACGATCGGCGGGAAGGAAAAGCCCTCAGCGCCCTCTTCCTTGTAAATTCTCCGGAGCTCTTCGGCGCATTCCTTTTCCGTCACGCCCGGGTAGAGGAAATCCCGGATGCGGCGGACAGCGCGGTCATTGATGAGGGAGGCTGCCTTCATGCGGCGGATTTCCTCCTCATCCTTCACGGCGCGGAGAGCGTCGATGAGCGGCGAGCCGTTCACGAATGTCCGATTTCCTTCCCTTCCCATCAGGTCGAGGAGAAAGGCCGAGTGCCATACGCCGTCGACCCCTGTCCTGCCATCTGCAAGAAGGCTGGCCAGAAGTCCGATGCCGTCCTCGCCGTCCTCGAAAGGATGGTCAGCGATATCACTGCTCTTCAGCGGGAAAAGACGGTTCCTCACCCAGTACGGATCGGAGCCTGCCGGGATAACGAGCACGGTCAGGCGCTCACCTGGATGGATTTCCTCTTCCGTCAGGTACCAGAGCGCTGCCGCATCTGAAACGATAATCTGGGAAAGACCTGATTTCCTCACTGCCTCAGCCGCGCGGGCGAGTCTTTCCTTATTATATTTTTCCATAATGTCCCCTTCCTTCCTGGTTCATTTTCTTCATTATAAACCCTGGAAAAGAGACGGTCAGTAGCCGCGGATCTGCTTCTCGCCCGACATATCGAAAATCGGGCCGTAGGCAGCATTTGCCAGCGCCCTTACGGCATAGACGGCGTTCTGGGACGCGGCGTAAATGTAGCGGTCATCGACCGGGACGATATGTTTGGCCGCTCTCATATTCGCAATCGCGGGATTGGCGAGGAAACTGTCGCGGTAGCGGGAGGCTCCCGTCGTGTCAGATTCGCGGTCCGTCGAAACGAAGAACATGTCCGGATCGACCTTCACAATCTGTTCCGGGGAAATCATCTGGCCGTTTGAAATGCCTGCAAGAGCGATGGCATTCTCGATCCTTGCACGGGTCAGGAGCGCATTGAACATGGACCCCGGTCCGCCGTAGCGTGTCATCTGGGAAACGAGGAAGACGACGGGCTTCTTTCCATGTTCCTCGGACAGGCGTTTGTCCGATTCGGCGAGCATTTCATCCATTTTCGCGATGACCTTCTCGCCCCTGTCCTTTTCCTTCGTGGCAGCAGCAATGATGCGGATGTCGCTCTCTACTTCTTCAATCGAATGCGGCCCCTTGATGACAACGACAGGGATGCCCATGCTCCGGTACAGATCGAGCTCCTCGCCCTTCGTGTACGTGGAAGCGATGATGAGATCCGGCTTGGCCTCCGTCACAAGTTCCATCGAGAGCCCCATGAGCGGCACCGTCATCTTGATATTCTTCGTGTCATTGGCGATATAGGAAATGACAGGATCTCTGTCCGCTTCTGTCGCGGCGATCAGCTTGTCCGGCGTGACGACGCCAAGGAGCATCGTATCGATCGAAGCGCTGTTGCCCATGATGCGCTCCGGTTTCTTCGGGATCTTCACCTCCCGGCCCGTCGCATCCGTCACCGTGTATCCGGCGCCCGTGTCCGAACTGACACTCTTGACACTGCAGCCGCCGAGAAGAATCGAAGCCGCCAGAAGGAGCGCTGCCCCTGCCATGATTTTCTTTTTCATAAGTCCTCCTCTCTTCATTCAGCTTTTATTGTACACAGAATAACACATAATGAGAACTTGCGCCTTTCTTTATTAATAATTTTTTCCTTATTTCTTAAAATTTTATTTGTTAATTCTTTTATTTTATATGGTACTCGAGTATAATATTTTTAGCAATTTCAATATGCACACAGGAAAAGGTCCTTAAAGGTTAGAATCCCCTTATAAGGATAATAGAGAAGCGCGGTGAGGAGATCAGGGAAGAGCTCCGATTCCGCCACGGTCCCGCCGCTGTAACGCTGAGCAGACCCCGATATGCCACTGGAGAAATCCGGGAAGGCGGGGAAAGCAGGGAAGCGAAGTCAGAAGAACTGCCTTTTCGTGCGTTACATCCCGCTGGGATGCGTCTCTCTGCGACCGACAGACGCGTGTCCTGCCGGGCTATTTTAAAGCCCCTTTGAAAGGGAAAACACAGGGAGGATTTTATGAAAAAGAAGTACATCGCAGCATCGCTGGCCGCTCTTTGCGCAGCAGGAGGAGCCATGACCGTCCATGCAGAGGACATGCCGGTCTACACCTTGGACCAGGTCGTCGTCACGGCCAACCGTGAACCGGAAAAGGTCATCGATTCGAACGCTGACATCGCCGTCGTCACCGCCAAGGACATCGAAGACAACCATTACAAGACCGTTGCCGATGCTGTGAAGCAGGTACCGGGCGTCGTCATTTCCACCAGAGGCTCTTCCAGCCAGACCTATTTCTCCGATCCGATCATCATCAACGGATCCACCAACGTCGTCGTCATGGTCGACGGCATGCGCGTCAACACGAACGGCCTCATGGGCACTCATTCTCAGCTGGGCACTCTGACCAATATGGATTCGGTCGATCATATTGAAGTCCTGAAGGGCTCTGCTTCCACGCTCTACGGCTCCGATGCTGCCGGCGGCGTCATCAACATCATCACGAAGAAAGCGAAGGAAGGCGAAGTCCATACGACCCTCGACCTCTCCCGCGCAAGCTTTGACGGCGAGAAGTACGGCCTTTACAACGAAGGAAATAAGGACGGCTTCTTCTGGTCCATCGAAGCGAATAAACAGATCCAGGGCAATTTCAAGGACGGCTGGGGCCGCCATGTCGTCAACCATCTCAATGCAGAATCCTTCGCAGGCAAGATCGGCTATGACCTGGGCAATGACTCTTCCGTCACATTATCCTATGAAAAATACAAGTCCGACTACACCCGTCCTGACTATGGATCCAATGACCCAACGAGAGATCTTGGCAAGAGGGACAATAACCGCATCGCACTCCAGTATGATGCACGCATCAATGACCGCCTGACCAACCGCCTCTCCATGTACCAGAACCGTTATCATCTCCAGGACGACTACAATAATGCAGGCACCTCCGGTACTACAGACATCCGCCTCAAGACACGCGGCATTTCCGATCAGCTCACCTACACCATGGAAGGCCAGACCATCACCGGCGGCTTCGACCTCTATCAGGATTCTATCCCCTTCTACGCGGAAAACCCGGCTATGCAGGGCAAGCATGCGACAAACCTTGGCTTCTACGTACAGGATAAGTGGGACATCAATGACCGCTGGAACATCACCCCTGGCGTACGCGTCGAAAACAATACTTCCTATGGCACCCACACCACACCGAGCCTTACCGTCGGCTACAAGGTCAGCGACAACACGAACTACTATGCAAGCTACAAGAAATTCTTCAACGCACCGAGCCTCATGCAGCTCTACTACTACAGCGACATGTACGGCATGGTCACCAAGGGCAATCCTGACCTCGATCCGGAAGAAGGCTACACCGTCGAACTCGGCGCCAACCATATCTTCGATGACACCCTGTCCGGAAATATCAGCGTATACCGCCAGTTTGCCAAGAACCTCATTGCTTACCAGTCTGATGCAAACTGGAATGGCACCTACGTCAACACTGGAAAGACCATCAATACCGGCGTGAACATGTCCCTCACGAAGAAATTCTCCGATCATCTCTCCGGTACCCTGGGCTACAGCTACTTCGATGGAGACATCAGAAACCTGTCCCGTGTCTACATACCGAAGCATGAACTCAATATCGGCCTGAATTACACCGATAAGAAATTCGATGCATACATCAACGGCCGCGGCGTCATGGACCGCTATACATCTACAAAGAACGCATACGGAGTCAGTGACAGCAAAACGATGAAAGATTACTCCAGCTTCTGGGTATGGGACATCGGCGCTGATTACAAAGTCACCAAGGAAGCTACCATCTATGCCCGCGTGAACAACGTCTTCGACCAGTTCTACACGAACATCGGCTCTTCCTCTTCCAGCTACGGACCGGCCGGCACCTGGTATGCAGCTCCTGGAAGAAGCTATGAAGTCGGCATGCAGTACCGCTTCTAATCCCTTTCTAATTTCATTTCCATAAAAAGGTCTTGCAATCCAAGTGGAAAAAGTATAAGATAGTTGGGATAAAATTTTACAGTCGCTTAGAAAACACGGAAGGAGGCTCTTCAGATCACACTGAAGGCCTCCTTTTTTCTGAGCCAGTATTCCTGACGGAGGGATCTATTCATGGAAAAACACATCATAGAAGTAGATGAGAGGCTGCCTCTGCTTCCTACCATTCCACTCAGCCTGCAGCACCTATTTGCCATGTTCGGTTCGACCGTCCTCGTCCCGTTCCTCTTGAACGTCGACCCCGCGACCTGCCTTTTCATGAACGGCATCGGCACACTGATTTACCTCACCATCTGCAAATGGAGACTTCCGGCCTACCTCGGCTCCTCCTTCGCTTTCATCTCGCCAGTCCTCGCCGTCACCTCGACCGCAGGCATGTCATACGCAGACGCGCAGGGAGGCTTCATCGCCTTCGGCCTGTGCTTCATGCTCCTCGCCTTCATCGTCAAGAAAGCAGGCGTCGAATGGATAGACGTCCTCTTCCCTCCGGCAGCCATGGGCTCCATCGTAGCCATCATCGGCCTTGAACTCGCCCCGCTTGCCATGAGCATGTCAGGCTTCATCGGAGACCCCCAGGGCATGAGCTCCTCGACTGCCATCATCATTTCCATGTTCACCCTGATCGTCACCATCCTCGCCACCGTCCTTGGCCGCGGATTCATCGCCATCATCCCGATCCTGATCGGCGTCATCGCCGGCTACCTCCTCTCCATTGCCATGGGCGTCGTTGACTTCACCCACATCGAAGAAGTCGCATGGTTCGCACCGCCGACCTTCTATGCACCGGCCTTCAACTTCTCCGCCATCATGATGATCCTCCCGGCCATCTTCGTCGTATTCGCCGAACACCTGGGCCACCTCTTCGTCACCAGCGACATCGTAGGCCGCGACCTCATCAAAGACCCGGGCCTCCACAGATCCCTCTTCGCAGACGGCCTCTCCAACATGATCTCCGGCTTCGTCGGCTCCACCCCGAACACCACCTACGGTGAAAACATGGGCGTCATGGCCATGACCGGCGTCTACAGCACCTGGGTCATCGGAGGCGCAGCCGTCTTCGCCATCATCTTCTCCTTCATCGGAAAAATAGCAGCCATCATCCACGCCATCCCCACCCCCGTCATGGGCGGCGTCTGCATCCTCCTCTTCGGCTTCATCGCAGCATCCGGCATCCGCATGCTCATCGAAAAGAAAGTCGACTACACCAAATCCAGAAACCTCATCCTGACAGCAGTCACCATGATCAGCGGCCTCTCCGGCGCCACCGTAGGCATCGGCCCCATCCAGCTCAAAGGCATGGGCCTCGCCACCGTAGTAGCCATGATCGTCTCCCTCTGCTTCCTCTTCTTCGACAAAACACACATGTCCAACGAAAACTAACCCGTCATCCGCCAGACCCCTTGTGATATAATTAAATAGACATCGTGATTGACCGGGAGAGCCCCTTTGCTGCCAAGCAGAGGGGTTTTCTCGTGGGGGAAATGGGCAAGCGCAGCGAGTACTCGCCTTCCCAGACGGGGAAGGTGCCCGGCCTCAATACTGATGCCGGACGGATAGGGTTGATTATTCATCGGTCTTTAAAATCTAAAAAGGTTCCCTCGAGCGCAGCTCGGTTGTATGGTTTTCTCATTTCCCGCGAACGAAGTTCGGTTTAAGGGTGTTTGACCTTGCCTCGTAGAGGAAGGTGGCGGCGGAGCCGACGGATGAAGTTCATTTCCCTCAAGGCGAAGCCTTGGTTGTAAGGTTTTCCCTCAGCCGCAGGCTGGTTTAAAGGTGTTGACCTTCCCAGACGGGGAAGGTGTCCGGCCCAATTACTGATGCCGGACGGATAGGGTTGATTATTCATCGGTCTTTAAAATCTAAAAAGGTTCCACGAGCGCAGCGAGGTTTTATGGTGTTTTATCGAGCAAAGCGAGGTTTAAGGGTGTTAACCTTGCTCCGAAGGAGAAGGTCCGGTCGGAGACCGGGAATACAGTAGTTCCCCGCGATTCCATCGCGGTTGTAAGGTTTTTCGAGCCCCGCTCGGTCGTCCGCTTTTCCCTTACAAAAAAGGCCGCTGCTAAAAAGCAGTGACCTTCAGCTATTTCCCATCATTTCAATTTATCCAAAAGCCTTCCGAAAAAGCCCTTTTCCTCTTTCGGATACGCTCGATCTAAATGTTCTTTCCAAACTTTCTTTGCTTTTTCTCTCCGTTCTCCGATAATGGGTTCCAGTAAAATTTCAAACTCCAAAGCATCAAGCTCTTCAGTATCTCTCAATTCATGTTTCACATCCGAATCCCATGGCTCGAATTTCATTCTTACTCTTCCTGTATGTCTGTCTACTGCATAAGGACCTCCCCCATATGTCTTAGGGAAAAATAAAATTTCGTCTTCCAATTCCTCATAATATGGAATTGATAATAACATGCAAACAGAATTCGACAGTCTCACAAGCATAAGCGCAGTTGAAGCATCGATAAGCGGCATAGGTCCAAACAAGCGCTCCATTCCTTGTTTCGTTACAAACCACATACAGCGAATCCACTCGCATTCACTCCTATCAAAATGCAGAGGCTTGAGTGGACTGCCTTTTATACACTGCATCAAAGTCTTATAATTTACTTTCCAGATAACAGACGCTTCCTCCACTAGCATAACACCATTTAACATTTTTCTTACCTCCTCTCTTCTGATTTACTGATTTACGCATTTTGGATTTCAAAATCAAATTCTATAAGGCCTCTCACCTTATCTCCTAAATCCCCTCATCCATACAGTACTTCTATTTCATGCTCAGCTTCAAAAATAGTTTCTCCGTCAAAAACCTGTGCCTTTTCAAAGGCAGCGACACATTCGTCCCTGGATGCAGACGTCATCGTAAACAGCATCGAATCAGTATCAATATTACACAACTCCAATGTATACTGATCCCCCGTGAGATATCCGGAAATCATGTACCGTTCTCCCCTGAACATGAACTCCATCTCAGGATTATAGGCCAAATCATCCATAAATTCTGTAAAAGTCTTTCCGGTCATTTCTTGATTCTCCTATAATATCCAGCTTCCGCCATCTATTCCTCTTCGCCATCACTTCTCCGGCTTTTTAGCCACATCCCACGGTTCTGCCTCAAGAATCAATCCATTCAATATCCTGTTCTACTTCCAAAATAGTCTTTCCATCAAATATAGGAGCCTTCAGAAGATCCTGCACGCCTTCATCGATCGTCGCGCCGTCATGATTCCAGAGATCATTGTCATCTGGAGGATTGCATGCATACAGTTCCATATGGACCGTATGATCATCCGGCATATAACCCTGATACCAGTATGTTACGCCCTTGTAGATAAATGCTGTGTCCTGGCAGGTATAAAGATACTCAACGAAATCCTCCACCGTTCCGCCCTTCATAGGTTTCACCCCTTTAAAATACGTATTTTATATTTCCGCTCTAAAAATTCTCTTACCATTATTATATAACAGAACCCGCACCTATACAGGAAATAGAAAGGTGTCCCTCCCCCCTCCCTTTCTCTATTTCGAAATTTCATGATACAATATAAGAAAGAAGTTCTGTAAGGGAGGCGGGAGCATGCAGCAAGATACCGGAATCGATCCGGACAGCCTGAGAGTGCTGTCCATGTTATCCGAAAAACAGCGCGACTGCGCATTGACACTTTATGCGAACCGGGAGAAAAAGAAGTCCCTCGCCTACGTCTTCTGGATCACTGGCGCCGTCTACTACTTCTACCTCGACCGCCCCGCGCGGAATACCGTCCTCTGGATCCTCTGGTTCGTCATCGTCGGCTTCGTCTGGTGGATCGTCGACCTCTTCCACATCGGACGCATGGTCGAAGAGAGGAACAAAGAAGTCATCGAAGAATGCATGCGTGAAGCCGTCCGCATCTACCCCGACCCCGTAAGCATGAGCCCGGAGAACGTCGTTACCATAGACAACGAAGTCTAAAGGAGAATTACCATGGACTTAACAGAAGAAATCGCAAAAATGAATTTCTATAAAACCTTCGAACCATACATCGACCCATCCGTCACCATGGAACAGCGGATGAAAGGCGACATCACGCTCATAGAAGGCGCTCCCGAAGAAGCCAAACAGGCCCTCGCCAAATGGATCGCCATGAAAATGAAGAGCCGACTCTTCTAAAGGAGAAACTATGACGAGAGGAAACATCCTGACCGAAGAAGAAATAGCGCGCCTCGCCGCCCTCCCCGAGAAACAAAGGGACTACGCCGTGAAGATTTATGCTGCCCGCGAAAAGAAAAAATCCACCGCCTACATCCTCTGGCTCTTCTTCGCCCTCTACTACTTCTACCTCGGCCATCCCGTGAAAAACATCATCTTCTGGCTCCTCTGGAGCTGCCTCATAGGAGAAATCTGGTGGCTCATCGACCTCTTCCGCATCTCCGACATGGTCGACGAGACCAACGAAGAAATCCTCGGAACATGCATCGAAGAAGCCAAAGCCCTCTATCCATAGCCCAAAGAAAGGACCCGCCATGAGCAAAGAAACCATCAGCGAACAGGGCATAGCCCTCCTGAACGTCCTCACACCCAAACAAAAAGAATACGCCCTCACCCTCTACTCCGGCAGAGAAAAGACGAAATCCACAGCCTACATCCTCTGGATCGTCTTCGCCGTCTACTACTTCTACCTAGGCCACCCCGTCAAGAACATCCTCCTCTGGATCCTCTGGCCCCTCGGCATAGGCGCCGTCTGGTGGTTCATCGACCTCTTCCGCATCTCCGGCATGGTCGACAGAAGAAACCAGGAAATCCTCACCCAGTGCATAGTAGAAGCCCAGCAACTCTTCCCCGGCGTCACAGGCACCGTAGACATCCAGGTCATCAAAAAACCACAAGAATAAACAAACGGAGTCATGAAATGTCCATCATCCCATGACTCCGTTTTTGAGTGGGGAGAATCATACAACCGCAATTCCTCGAGCGAAGCGAAATTTAGCTGTCCCCGTTAGGGGAAAGTGGCGCGCATGCGCCGAAAGGGGTTCATCTCCACGAGCAAAATGAGGTTTTATTGTTTTCCTCAAGGCGTAGCCTTGATTTAAGGGTGTTTGACCTTGCCTCGTAGAGGAAGGTGGCGCGCATACGCCGAATGAAGTTCATCTCCCTCGGACGAAGTCCGGTTGGATGGTGTTTTTCAGCCGAAGGCTGGTTTAAGGGTGTTGACCTTGCGCCGAAGGAGAAGGTCCGGTCGGAGACCGGGAATACAGTAGTTCCTGGGCCGTAGGCCGGTTTTAACCTTGCTCCGGAAGGAGAAGGTGGGAAATTTTTGCATTTTAAAATTTCTCGGATGAGTTGCATTTCTTCGAGCGAAGCGAGGTCGACTTGTTTTCCAACGAACGAAGTTCGGTTTAAGGGTGTCAGAGCTCGCCCCGTAGGGGGAGCTGGCGCGCATGCGTCTGAGGGGGTTCATTTCCCAGGCTGCAAGCCGGCTGTATGGTTTTTCATGTTTTACTTTTCCCTCGAGCGTTAGCGAGGTCGTACGGTTTTAATTTAATTCTCCACTCAAAAAAGGACTCAATTCGAGTCCTTTTTTAGTGTTTCTGTTTCGGTTTTTGTTTTTCCCTCTTCTTACATTCCTTTTTCCTTCAGGTACGCCTTCACCGCGCCGCTGGCGCCGATGCGGTCGCATCCGGCAGCGAGGAAGTTTTCCATTTCCTTCTTCGTATGGATCCCACCTGCCGCTTTGATCTTCACATTCTTTCCAATGTGCTTCTTGAAGAGAGCAATATCCGAAAGGTCCGCGCCCTTTGTCGAGAACCCGGTCGATGTCTTGATATAATCCGCCCCGCCCTTTGTGACGCATTCGCACGCAAGGATCTTTTCTTCCTCCGTCAGGAGGCAGGTCTCGATAATGACCTTCAGCACATGATCCCCGATCGCCTCTTTGACCGCTGCGATTTCGTCCGTGACGTACTCCGCGTTCCCGTCCTTCAGCGCACCGATGTGGAGGACGATATCGATTTCATCCGCCCCGTCAAGGACCGCCTGTCTGGATTCGAAAACCTTCGCCGCCTTCGACATATTCCCCAGCGGGAACCCTGCGACAGCACAGATTCGGAGTCCCGGATGACGCTCCCTGATTCCCTTCACATACGACGACGGCACACAGACAGACGCCGTATGATACATCTCCGCTTCCTCGCAGAGCTTCTCGATTTCCCCCTTCGTCGCCGTGGCCGCAAGGAGTGTATGGTCTACATGAGGCAGTATTTCTTCAAATGTCATGATGGCTCCTTATAATATGAAAATAGCATTTGTATGCTGATGAATTCTTTCTTATAGTATACATGAAATGAAATTTCTCTGCTCATGCATAAAAGCAGTCCTTTCCGTGCTATACTGTATAATGCTTCTAGTGAACTCAGAAACAGAAAGGTCTTAAAATGATTTCTTTTCTAAAGAAACACAGAAAATATATAGCGGCAGCGGCGGCTTTGATGATATTGTCGCTGCCTGCGCTTTACTCTTCCGTCATGCCGACTGTCGCTTCCCACCTCTCGCCGGCAGGGGACGCAGCTGTCCCGCGTGAGAAGCCGTCTGCGCTGAAGCCGGGTGATACGATCGGTATCGTTGCGCCCGGAACGCATGGCGGGATGACAGACTATAACCAGGCCATCCATTTCCTGGAAGAAATGGGATACAAAGTCAAGCTCGCGCCCTCGGTCACTGCCGACTATGGCTACCTCGCGGGGAGCGATGAAGAGCGAGCCGCAGATATCAATAACTTCTTCAAAGACGACTCCGTGAAAGCCATCGTCTGCCTCCGGGGCGGCTATGGCTCGGCCCGTCTTCTCTCACTTCTCGATTATTCCATGATTGAAAAACATCCGAAACTTTTCGTGGGATTCTCTGATGTGACAGCGCTCCATGCCGCCCTCGGCGAAAAGAGCCATCTTGTCACCATCCACGGCCCCATGCTCAGCAATTTTAAAGGAGAAAACTTTACACCCTTCACGCTCTACAATTTTGAAAACGGTTTAACCGGAAGCCTGCCGACTGGGGAAATCCGTATGCCGCAAGGCACATCGCTCAAGACTGTCGTGCCAGGCAAAGCAAGTGGACGTCTCATTGGCGGGAATCTGACCGTCGTCGTCTCTCTCTGCGGAACGCCCTATGAGCTGAACGGCAAAGGCGACATCCTCGTACTTGAAGATACAGGCGAAGACCCCTACCGCATCGACCGCCTGATGCAGCAGCTCTGGCAGAACGGACTTCTGAAGAGAGTTTCTGCTATCGCATTCGGCGACTTCTACAGCCCAACCCCTAAGGATGGCGAATTTTCGACCGCCCAGGTTCTGGACTACTATGCCAAACTATCCGGGAAACCTGTCATCCGCGGCCTCCCTATTGGTCACGGCGCAAACAATCTCTTCCTTCCATTAGGAGTTAAAGCAACGATAGATGCAAAGGGAGACGGCAGTGCGGCACTGTCTATCGATGAGAATTATTTGAAACAATGAAAGTGAGAAATTATGAAACTGAAATTCCCCCTTCGCTACTACAGCTTCACAACAGTTCCGAAAGAATTCACACCCAAATCCAATCTCCCTGACGGCGGCTCTGTAGAACCTGGCGAAATTCTTGCTGATATTTCATCAGCGCCGGCACAAGTTTCAGCACTAACACCGTATCTTTTCGTTCTCTTCGAAACAGAAAACGGTGCGGCTTCATGGCAGTATTTAGATCTCGCGGGCGAAACAAAAAGAATCCATTTCACAAACGAAGAAAGTTACGTCACATGCGAAAAAGTGACATTCGAAAACGGAGCCTACATGTACAGACTGGACGAAGTGTACCTGAAAAGATAAAGAAGAAAAGTTGATTATTTCTCCACGAGCCCAGCGAGGTTTAAGGGTGTTGACCTTCCCAGACGGGGAAGGTGGCCTATATAAGTTCAAAACAAATTTGCTTTGGATTTTTTTATTTCACATCGCAGAGCTGCCCCCACGGGGGAAGTGGCGCCGTTAGGCGACGAAAGAGGTGCAGTTTCTAAAAAGGCCGGACGGATAGGGTTGATTATTCATTGGTTTTTAAAATATAAAAAGGTTCTACGAGCGGAGCGAAGTTGTATGGTTTTCCAATTCGCGCTCGTCGCTTAAAAGCTAAAAAAGGTTTTGCAGCGCATAAAGTGGAATGATAAGATAATAACAAATAAGAGCACATTGCTTTACAGTTCACTGCCGCATAGGCAGCTTAGAAACACGTACCGCCGAGAAATGTGCTTGGGTTCGTATTCACTGCCGCATAGGCAGCTTAGAAATTTTGAAAAGAGTTTCTGCTATCGCATTCGGCGTTCACTGCCGCATAGGCAGCTTAGAAAATAACTCGATGTAGGTACACGTTCGTGTGGGGTTTACTGCCGCATAGGCAGCTTAGAAATGCATGACAGGGACGGTGGTCGTGCCAGTGCCGTTCACTGCCGCATAGGCAGCTTAGAAATCATTAACCCGATTGTATACATCAGACCATATGTTCACTGCCGCGTAGGCAGATCTATGAGAAAGAACCGCACAGCCGGCTTGCAGCCTGGGAGATGCACCCCTTTCGGCGCATGCGCGCCACTTTCCCCTAACGGGGACAGCTTTTACCACTAAGGCACTCAACTATTCCGTCACTTTCGATATTAATGATATGAGAGGAAACTGTTTCGGCATTTTTTGGCGTCCCCGTTAGGGGAAGCTGTCGAACCTTTAACACTGATGTTCGACTGAAGGGGTGTATTATTCATTGTGCTTTAAAACATAAAAAGGTTCCTCGAACGGAGCGAGGTTTTTATGGTTTTCAAATGCTGAAAAATCGTTAAAGACGCAAGAAAGACTGACATTGAAGTGTCTATTCAAAGTCAGTCTTTTTATATATTAACTATAAGCGAAATGCCAGATCGATTAGGTAAATCTAACCCAGGAAATTGCTAAAGAGTCGGAAGATATCAAATAGTAGTTAAAAGTACACTTATCAAGGCGAAAGGTATTAAAAATAAGTATTTCCAAGATAAGTGATCTTCTTTAAATGAAGCAAACATAGTAAAAAGAAACGCAGCAATTGGTGGGAAAAGGGCAAAGAACAAAACCAGGAACGGATACATAGCGTCGCTAACAAATTGGACAGCAATCAAATATGCTGCAATCCAAGCAAGAGCAAAGTAAACAATAAACATCCCACTCACCTCTTTTTTAAAGACCAGAACGTCCCTTTATCTTTATTATAGGTTTAAAAATTCAATATAACAATAAAATAACTCTATCCCCAAAGAGGCAGACAGCCTATGATATATCGTTAAAACCAAAAAGGAGCCGTAGCAAAATGATTGCACATTTTGTCACAGATCCTTTTTTGTTTTCCTTTATCTATCGATCTGCACTGTTCTCGTCAAATTATCGAGTGTCTCGTGTTTGTCCATGTCGTAGGTTTTGATGACGATTTTGTCTTTGTAGAGGTAGAGGGAGTTGGTCCAGATGGTCTTACCGTCCCAGGTGGGGTTGTAGACATCGAGGATTTTTCCGTGGTAGTAGTTGATGTCGTTATCGAAGGAGGGCTGGGTCGGCGGGGTGTGGGTGTGGCCAGAGACCCAGAGTTTGATCTGCGGGTTCAGCATGAGGATCTGGTCGATCTTAGCAGATGGCTGGGCAAAGCTTCTCGGGCTTCCGACTTTGTCGTTATAAGGGATCAGCGTCCCGGTCAGCGGGGCGTGGAAGAAGACGATGGTTGGTTTCTTCTTGTTGGCGTCAAGTGTCTTCTTGAACCAGTCGAGTTCGTCCTTGGACATTTCTGTCGGAAGGTTTCCTGTCACGTCGTCAGTAGAGAGGAAGATGAGGAGGTAGCCCATCATTTCCTTCGTGCTGTGCAGCGGGCCGAAGACCTTCTGATAGTTCTCGAGGTGCTGTTTCTTCACGCTTTCGCTGGCAGAGATGACGTCGCCTTTTTTCGTAAAGACATCACGGTAGAAGATTTCATGGTTGCCTGCCGTGAAGACCTTCGGCTTGTTCAGGTTGTCGGTGAAGGCTTTGACGGTGTTCATTTCGTCCATGTTGCCGGTAAGGGCGACCATGTCACCCGGGAATGCGACGAGGTCTACGTCGTCCCAGCCGTTGATTTCCTGGAGGCACTTCTGCTTGTTGTCGATTTTATACTGGCGGAGTTCCGGATCGTCCGTGCCTGTCTTTGTCGGGTAGTGGAGGTCGGAGATGACGACGATTCTCTCGTAGTCGCGTCCGTCCGGCGCACTGCTTGCGACCTTGCCGCTCGTGGCGGAGCCGGAGCAGCCGGAAAGGGTCATGGCGAGGGCTGCGGCCGCCAGAAAGAGTCCTATTTTCTTATTCAATTTCACCCCTTCTTTCATAATTTTTTACGTACTTTATTTACCCCTATTATACAATTTAAGCTATGATTTAAGAAGACAGGCGCATGCCCGCCCCTCTATTTTATGATTTTATGCGCAGCCCAAAGTGCCTCAAAATTTTTTATGGTGCGGCTTAATCTGTAAGAAATCGGAAAAATTTTCAAAAATCACTTGCGCGTTTTGGAATTTCCTGTATAATACAGACAACATATTTCCAAAGAAAAAGGTATTGACGGAAAAAAGTAGGACTACGGAGCCTCTCAGAGAGCCGGTGGATGGTGAGAACCGGCAGGTGAAGCAGTGTGAAGTTCTTTCCCGAACCGCAGAGCTGAAATTTCAGTAGGTTTTGCCGGAAGCCCCCGTTAGCTGGCGTTCAAGTTGATCCGTATGTGCAGGGTGGTCCCTCGAAATTTTCGAGCCTTGGAACCGCTCCTTTTTTTATTTATACGGGTAAGCAGGGTGGTACCGCGATCTCATCGTCCCTATCTGGGGCGATATTTTCTTTTGGAAATTTTATTTCAAGGAGGCCCGCTATGGAAAACTCACTCATTCAAATCCTCATCATCTGCGCCTACATCGGCGTGCTCTTCCTGATCAGCGCGTATGTGAAGTACCGTTCTTCCGGTTCGGTCGAAAACTACGTGCTCGCGGGAAGAAAGCTGACGACTCCGCTCGTCATGGTTTCCGTGGTCGGCCTGGCTGTCGGCGGCGCGTCTACGATCGGCGTGGCTGAGCAGGCGTACACGAAGGGCCTCTCGGCCGGCTGGTACACCGCCGCCTGGGGCATCGGCGCCATTGTCATGGGCCTCACGGTCGCTAAAAGGTACCGCCGTATGAACATCACGACCGTGCCGGAACTGCTCGAAAGATACTATGGAAGAAACAGCATGATTGCAGGGATTGCCTGCCAGATTCTCGTCCAGCTCGTCATCATGAGCCTCCAGTTCGTCGCTGGCGGCGCCATCCTCTCGGCTCTCCTTCCTGATTTCTTCACGCCCCTGACCGGCATGCTGACAAGCGCCGTCGTCTTCATCGGCATCACCCTGATCGGCGGCATGTGGTCCGCCAGCCAGTCGAACCTCCTGAACGTCACCCTGCAGTACATCGGCATCACCGTCGCTTCCTGGATCATCGTCCAGCTGGCCGGCGGCATGACGAACGTCGCCCTCAAGATGCCCTCCATCCACTCCCTCGACTTCATCAGTGGCGTGGGCGGAATGACCATCACTACCTGGATCGTCGTCCTCATCACCGTGAACCTCTCCCTCCAGGCCATCATCCAGATTTCCCTCGGCGCCAAAGACGTCCGCACCGCGCAGAAAGGCTTCATCATCGGAGGCCTCATCATGCTCCCCGTCGGCTTCCTCTCCGCGCTCCTGGGCGTCATCGCCGCTGAAATGTACCCGAATATCAACGCAGCCACCGCTCTTCCGCGCCTCATCATGACGCTGAACCCATGGATCGCAGGCATCACCCTCGCCTCCCTCTGGGCCGCCGACGTCAGCACCGCCTGCAACCTGCTCCTCTCGGCTGCCACACTCTACTCCCACGACATCCATAAACGCTTCGTCGATCCATCCATGACGGAAAGGAAATACATGAAAATCACCCGCCTCTCCGTCCTCGCCCTGGGCCTTCTGACCCTCGGCTTCGCCCTCACCATCAGCGGCATCATCTCCACCCTCATGGCCGGCCTCTCCCTCATGACCGCCTTCGCCGTCATCGTCCTCATGACCATGTACGCCCCGAGACTCTGCTCCAGAAGCGCCGCCCTCTACACCCTCCTCGCCTCCATCGCCGTCCTCGTCCTCTGGATGCTCGTCCCCGCCGTCCGCATCCTCCCCCACGTCATCTACGCCGAATGGATCGTCTGCTCCCTCACCTTCGGAGGAGTCAGCCTCATAGAAAGAAAACCCATCCGCGACTACGAAACACCAGTAGAAATACCCGCCGCTGCGGAAGAAGCATAAGGAAATAGAAAAGGACCGTGCCAAGTATAATCACAAGGCATGGTCCTTTTTGAGTGGGTGAAGGAAATAGAGAGGGCCGTAGGCCGGTCTTAACCTTGCTCCGAAGGAGAAGGTGGTGCGGATTTGTTAATACAGACAAATAAATATCATAAAAAATCTAATCGTACTTTAATCTTAATCATGCAGCCATTGGAGCTGCGTTGAATACTTCCATTGGAGCTAAAAGATGTAATTTGCGCTGAATGCGTTTGTTGTTGTAGAAGTAGATGTAGCCGTTGATCATGCTTACCACTGCTTTACGGCTGGTGAATTTACGTGTGTAGTAACGTTCGCGCTTCAGCATTCCCCAGAACCCTTCCATCAGACCGTTGTCTGCACAGCAGCCTACACGGGACATGCTGTGAACCAGTCCTGCTTTTTCAACAATCTTATGGAATCCGTTGCTTGTATACTGGAATCCGCGGTCGGTATGAATCATTGGATGTTCTCCAGGATTCTCTTTAAGTGCCTTTTCCATTGTCTCAAAAGCCAGTGCAGTATTGTTCCTGTCGCCGATGACATAAGAGACAATCCGGCGATCATGGCCGTCAATAATCGCGCTTAAATATAACTTGTGCAAAACTCCATCAGCAGTTGTGTACTTGAATTCAGTGACATCCGTCATCCATCTTGCATTGGACACGCCGGCATCAAAGTCACGGTTCAGCAGGTTTTCAAAAATGTACTTTGGATCCTTTGCGTTACGAGTGCAACCATCGGTCTTGTACTTGATCACGGACTTAATATTAAGTATCCGCATGATACGAAGAACCAGACTGTCGCTTACATTTATATTGATGTTGTCATCCTTCTTGATCCAATCGTTAATCCGGCGGTATCCCATATCCGGATATTCCTGATGGGTTTTCATGACCTCCTGTGCGACCTTTTCTCTCAGCAGTTCACGGCCGCTCTTAATATGATTCAGCCATCCGTAATAAGCTGCCCGGGAGACCTTTGAGAGTCGGCAGAGACTTTCTATGGAGATGTTGGTTTCTTCATGGACTTCTTTTATGGCTTTAAAATCTCTGAGAAGGTGAGTAAGGCTGAATCCTTCGAGGAACGCAACCTTTCCTCTATCTCCATCTTTTTTTTTAGCAGGGCAATCTCTGCTATAAGATCCTTCTGTTCTTCAAGAAGTCTGGCATTCTCCTGACGCAGCTGTTCTTCTTCGGTCCGGGGCGTTTGGAGCCTGATCGGCTTTCCTCTGTAATCCTCAAGACCAACTTCGCCCATTTCCTTGAACTTTTTTACCCATGTGTAGAGCGTTTGGTAGGACATGTTGTACTTCTTGGCTATCTTGTTATAATCGCATCCACTGGCGATGCACTCCTGAACGATTCTGACTCGCTCTTCCTTGACCGATTGCTGGCGTTTGCCCATAAGATCTCCTCCTTCAGAAACGAGGTCTGTCAACTTATGCTCATTATACGCCTCAATCCATGTTTTAAGGGAGAGTGTGCCGGAAATTCTGTATTTGGCACAGACGGAAAGCATGGAAACACCGCCTTTAAGATATTCCTTTACGGCCTGGATCTTCATCTGATTGGAGTAGTAAGACAAATGCTGCCTGGGCCGCAATCCCTTAAAGCCCTCCTCTTTATACCGGAGGACCCATTTCCTGAATGTTATGCGGCTCATATGAAGATTTTCAGCTGCCTGGGTAATCGTAACACCCTGATAGAGATATGAAGCAATCTGGTCTAACATTTCCTCCGGGGACGCTTTGGTTTTACATGGCATAAGAATGACCTCCTAATATATTTATGATATTATTCTGTCTTTCTTGTTGAATCATACCAATGTATTTTTGATGAGAAACCTTCACGTTCTTCTGATTGATCATGGCATACTGCATCGTCGTATCAATTTGAGTATGTCCCAGAAGCCTTTGCACCTGCTCGATCGGCATTCCCTTATCAATTGCCCTTGTCGCCAGTGTTCTTCTGAACTTATGCGGATGGACTTTCGGAATTCCAAGTTTTCTTCCTAGTTCTCGAAGGCGGATCTCGACACCGCTGATTTGCAGGCGATTATAAGGTTTAAGCAAAGAGACAAATAAAGCAGGATGGTGATCTGTCCTGGAATCCAAATAATTTTTCAAATGGATTTTCGTCCGTGCATCAAAATAAACAGGCCTTTCCTTGTGCCCTTTCCCGAAGACAATACATTCTCTGTTTTCAAAATCAATATCTTCCCGATTCAGATGAACCAGTTCTCCTACTCTCATCCCAGACGAAGAAAGAAGATCTATGATGGCAAGGTCCCGGAGATTATGACATTCATCCCGCATCCTCTCCAACGCTTCATCCGAATACGTCTCTTTCACGGTTTTATCCACTTTGATTTTATGGATCCTTCTGACAGGATTCTTCAGTATGAAGCTTTCCTCCTCAAGCCAGCTGAAAAAGCTGGAAAGAATCCGCCGTATATTATCTATATTCGATTTCCCGCATTGCCTCTTCTCCCTGTACTGGGATAAGTACTCACGAATATGCTCTGTCTTCATATGCAGCACGGACACCGTCATCTGCTGGAAGAAATTGGAAAGCGTCGCTTCATAGTATCGGATCGTTTTCTCGCTTAAACCCTCGACACGCTTTGCCGACAGGAACTTCATCATCAAAGCTTCATTGCTTTCATCTGGTTTCGGCAGTCTGGAAGATTCATCCTCAATCGTTACCTGATGCATACAATAATCCAGCACATCCTGCAGCCTTTCCAATTGAGCATTATCCAAATAAGGAAGCATCTTTTGCATGATCATTTCAATCAATTCATTTTTCATTGTATCCCGCCTTTTTTAGGCTAAGGATAGCAAAAAAATCCACGTCCCGCCATGAAACCATGGAGAACGTGGATTTTTACTAACCGAAGTACTGCTGCATCAAAGATTTTTTCAAAATTTCGAGCTTTTCCAGACTCTTTTGTACTGCCAATTTTGATTTATCGACTTGCTGCACGAAGTCGGCAAATTCATTTTGGAGTGAAAGAGGAGGGATTGGAATAATAATATTTTTAATTTTATTAATAGTTAACCTTGTTATCGCTGCACCACCCATATTAGCTCTAATTTTCTTATACATATTTGTATTATTTAATACTCCGCATAGATAGAATCCATTTATTTGACTTCTGTCCTGCTTGAGAAGAGCAACACTTGATAACAGAGAAAATTTCTCATGCAAACTATTTACCATGGCTATTCCAGTTGTTGCCCCATCTTTTATATAAAGAACATCTTCATATTCGGGATTACATCTCGAATATATTTCATTATGTATATCATCATTTACGTAAGTAAGATTAGATAAATCAAATCCGTCCTTTTTAATATTTTTAGCCGTAATATAGGGATATTTCCCATTAGGGTAACTAATTGGTGAATTATGTGTTCCGTCAGTTATTTTATCGCATACTGCTTGTAATTTTGATACGACCCATTTCTTATCATTATTGACCGGATTCCCAAACATCTCGATAAATCGGGATTTTACAAGTTCATCATATTTCTGTTGAACCAGCTTATTCGCAGAGATCAATCCATCTATTTTATCCAATACCTCTACGATTTCATGTTGCTCAGATAGTTCGGGCAATGGTATTGTTATATCTTCCACTATACCCTTTGATATTTCCTTAAATGTTGCACCTCTACCCAGAGAATTTAAATAGTCTTTTTTACTCTTCAAGAAGTGATATAAATATCTATTATAGATCCTTTCAGAGCAAATAATGTTTTTAAACCCCTGATTACAATACATTTCAGTACCAGCAATAGCTACCTTGCCAATAGGTGCACGTGAACTTAATAAGACGGTTCCTGCTGGGAAAGATTTTAAATGACTATCTTTGATGGCTTTGTCCGTTATCATTCTATCTGTCTCAAAAATAACATCTGAATCATCGTTTATTTCTGCTGGAGTAATCCAGTTATATTCCCCATGCCAATACTCTTCACATCCACTCTTGGGAGTTGTCCCAGTAACTACCTGCCCTACATCCCCTAATCTTACTTTCATAACATGCCCTCCAGATCTTTTAATCCCTGAGAGATTTCTTCTTCTAAGGATTTCAGATCTTTAAGAATCTCTTTTGTCGGGGGATATTCTACAGGAACGTATTCGATTTCCTTGTACTTATTGATAGAAAGATCATAATCCTGATCAACAATATCCTGTTTGGGGACGAGGAAGCTCTGCTCTGTACGTTTTCTTCCTGCTTCCTGATCTATATGGCGGAAACGTTCGATAATGTCCGGAATATCATTCTCTGCGACTTCCGTTCTCTTATCATCGAGGCTGTATCCATCGGCTTTCATATCATAGAACCAGACGTTTTCCGTACCGCCCGCACCTGTCTTTGTGAAAAGAAGGATTGCTGTAGATACACCGGCATAGGGTTTGAAAACGCCGGATGGCATGGAAATGACGCCCTGCAGCTGATGATTTTCTACCAGTTCTTTTCTGATCATCTTATGAGCTTTGGAAGAGCCGGAGAGGACGCCATCAGGGACGATACATGCGCAGCGCCCGCCTTTTTTGAGCATGCGAAGGAAAAGAGCCAGGAATAAAAGCTCTGTTTTCGTCGTATTTGCAACAGCTTTCAGGTCTTCACTGATACTTTCTTTATTAATACTTCCCTTGAATGGCGGATTGGCCAGGCAAACGGAGAACGCATCACTGATTTCATTCTGCTTGGAAAGACTGTCTTTGTAGGCGATGTTTGGATGTGTAATAGAATGGAGCATCAGGTTCATGGCAGAAATACGGAGCATGGTATGATCCATATCGAAGCCGGTAAACATTGGGCCCGCGAAATGATCCCATTCTTCCTGCGTCATTTCACTGCCATAATGAGCACGTACATATTCAGCGGAGGAAATCAGGAAACCTGCTGTACCGCAGGCAGGATCACAGATGGTATCTTTCGGCGTCGGCTGAATCAGTGCGACCATCATGTCGCGAATATGCTTCGGTGTCCTGAACTGGCCATTCTGCCCGGAAGTCTGAATTTTTCCAAGCATGTATTCATAAAGATCACCCTGCATGTCCTTGCTGTCGAGATCATGCGTGTAGAGATCATCCATGCCAGTAACGAGCTGCTCCAGTACCTGCGGTGTAGGAATCAAGAAAATAGCATCTGCCATGTACTTGGAGAATGCGGTTTCCTCATCGTCTACTTCTCCATTATCACCAGTGACAGGAATGAGTTTCCCATCCGCATCAAAATCCGGCAGCTGCCCATGTTTCATGGCTTTAATCGCAGGGAACACAAAGCGGCTGATGATATTAAACATTTCCTCAGGATTCTTATCTTTGAAATTATCCCAGCGCATAGCGCGGCCGACTTCCGAATTCGGAAAAATAGGATGGCTGACGGGTTCGCCAAAAATATTCGCCATCTTTTCATTTTCCTGTTCCTTCTTGTCCAAAGAGCGAATGAACATCAGGTATGTCAATTGTTCAATGACGGTCAAAGGATTCGTAATCCCGCCAGAATATAAGTGAAGCCAGATTTGATCGACTTTATTTTTAACTGCGCCAGTAATCATAATACCCTCCAAAGATAATCTATACATTGCATTTATTGTACAAGCTAATAGGAAGATTTGCCACTTTTGTCTCCAATGCTGTCCGTAAAAAGCAAGGCCGTAATGAAATCAGCGCATATTTCATCACGGCCTTGCTGCCGCTATTCTATAAAATTTTCGGATTAATCCTTCTTTTCTTCTTTTTCCTCCACTGTGCCTTCCGCTACCTGTGCAGGATTCCCCTGATTCAGCAGGGCCTTTTTCTCGCGTTTGTTCTGCTTATAGCCGGAAACGATGAAGTATACGGCAAAGATGAAAAAGAGGCCGCTCCAAATTGCCAAGTCTCCATATACATCGGAATTGCCGCCTCCTATAAGGGAGGCGATGCCATACAATACACCGGCAGCGATTGTGCCTTTGGCGCTGGAACGCATGACGATCGCCACGATGCCTGCGATCAAGCTGGTGAGAGCCGTAAATACACCAGCCGTTCCTCCGATATCCTCAGTTTGATTCATGGCATTCAAAACACCAACGGCGCAGGACTGGAAAAAGATAATGACACAGAAAACAAAGGTAACAATCCCGAGGGTGAGCCTTATTTTTTCATTTTCTCATCTCCAAGTGAAATTTTGAAATATTTTTCCTAAAAGGGCTCTTACTTTAATCCATACTGTGATTTGCTGGAGACAGCTCCATTGTCAAAGCTAATCTGTACATTGGATCCACCCTTGTTGATCCACATAACCATTTGCGAATCTTCGCCCATAAGCTGGACTTCACTTTCCAGGAACCCCTCCCGGTTGTTAAATATTCCCTTGACCTGATCATAATTCATACCTGCCTGAATTTGATTGAACTCAGCCAAAGTAACATCTTCTCCATTGGGTTTCAGGAATCCCAGACTGGACATTGCTTTTGTCGACATTCCTCCGTTCTGGAACGTAGCCATCAGGGAGTTCCCGCCTTCTTCCCATTTATATGACCTTGTAACTATATTTGCGATGTTGCTTTCACTGATCAATGTGCCATCCTGGCCGAGCGCTCCCTTTACATCCTCATAAGATGCTCCCATTGGAAGAGCCAGAAACTTCTCATACAGGACTTGTGCTTTGCTCTTTGTCGGTTTCGCCGACGTGGACTGAGAAGAAGCAGGCGAACTGTTTCCATCACTGCCGCATCCGGCCATCACATTTGTCGTAAGCAGCGCTGCCAATGCAATCACAAGAATTTTTCTTTTTTCCATGATAAACACCCTTTCTGGAAATTGACCCTTCAAAAATGCTCATTCTCTTACAGGCTTGCGCTTAGCCTTTCAGAATTTCGAGCCCCCTTACCCCTAATTATATGAATTCTCTTGTCACCTTCTGTCCCGTACAAAATTTTGGTTATTAATTATTTTTATAATTTTGATATATTTTTAGGGGGCAACCCTGCGCCCGGACTTTCCGCTTCACATTCCTTCCAACAATTAGATTTTTCAAAATCATGGTAAACTAAATACAAGTATTCTTGGAAAAGGAGGAATGGGTGATGAAGAAGGTCCTGGCTGGCGTGGTCGGCTGCGTTTTTCTTTTTGTCATTTTCTCTTTTTTGTTTCCAACGGCAACTGTGAAGTCGACGGCCAGCTTGTACTGGATCCTTAATCACCGGCCTTTCGTCACTTACATCGACTGCGAAAGGGTACTGAACCGAGCCGCCTCCAAAGACGCCGTCTATGGTGACGTCAGCCAGTACATGGATGAAGGAACATATAATAATTTATCCGTAAAGACAAAATCCTTTTACCACGATGGCCAGCCCTGGGATGACACGGTGCACGTGATCCATCAGCAGCAGGACAAGGACGATCCTCGGCTCATTTATGTGGATTTCATTGAATACAGCACGAAGAAAGAATCCATCAAATGGATCCGCCTCCGCCAGTTAGCCGTACTGGCTGAAGGAGATTCATGGAAAGTGATCAAATACATCGAGCCAATAGACAGCACCTGGTACGCCCCGACTTATTTTGAACACGTCTACTCGGCAATCCTGCCAGACGTGAAGAAATGATATATATTTACACCACATTAAAAAGGACACCAATTCCCCTCCGGTGTCCTTTTTTATACGGTTTCCTATGCATAGTATGCTTCATTTTCTAATTCTTCTTGAGCATTTCGCTTATATATTTGTAATAATGCAATCATAATACTATAATTAGATGAACTTGTTTTAAAATTTTAAGGGAAGAAAGGGAAATTATGAAAAAACAGGGAAAAGTTTTAGCGCTTTTAGCTGTGTCCAGTTTATTTTGGGGAATAAATAATGTGGACGCTGCTTCGGCTGCTGAGCAGGAGGATGGTACTTATTCGTTTTCGGGTGTCGTGGTAACGGCTACGAAGATTCCGGAGAAGATTCAGGATACGCCGGCGAGTGTCAGTGTCATCACAGCGAAGGAAATCCAGGATAAGAATATCAGCTCGGTAGCGCAGGCTTTCGGACAGTTGTCCGGTGTGTATCTGAATCCGGTAGCGGACGGTGGTATCAGTCTGCGTGGGTTCAGTTCGGACAAGGTGCTTGTCATGGTGGACGGGCAGCCGGTCAATAATGGCTGGGATGGCGAGGTCTACTGGAGTATGATCCCGACGGACAATATCGCCAAGATCGAGGTGGTCCGCGGTGCGGGTTCTTCTCTGTACGGCGGCCGCGCTGTCGGTGGTGTCATTCAGATTACGACGAAGAATCCGGATAAGGGGCTTCATGGGAATGCTCTTGTTTCTTACGGAAGCAATGCTTCGTGGAAGCAGGCGTATTCTGCGACGTTCTCCAAGGATAAGTGGGATTTCGGCGTAGGTTATGAAAAGAGAAAGACGCATGGCTGGAGGGGTTACTATATCGATTCCACGGCCAGATCGAAGACGAGTTATGACGGTACTCCGATCGAGGCGGATCTTCCTGAATCCGCCAGAGGGCGCTACATTGTCGGCGGCCGCGGCCGGAAGGCGCTGGATACGGAGAGTTACAATTTCAAGACGACGTATCATTTCAGTGATAACAAGTCTCTGTCTTATGATTTCCTCCATACGAATCACACGTACGTCTATAATCATCCGTTCTCAGATGTCCGGGATGCGGATGGAAATGAGGTATTCTACGGCGCCGTGAAGCTGCCGAGCGGGAAGTATGTGGACCTGGATCCGGGAGATTTCCTCGGTTACACAGGCCAGAGGGAATGGGATGTCCACTCTTTCTCTTACAATGATGATGATAATCACATTTACGCTCACTTGGGCATCACGGATGTCAAGAAGGACGGCTACAGCTCGACTTCGGGCCCGAGCGGCGCGGTCACTGCTTCTGAACTGAATTCCTGGAATGGTGAGGGCACTTACTCTTTCTATCCGAGCAAGACGTATGATTTCGATATCCACAAGTCCTGGGAACTGGGCGACCATACCCTCCTGGCTGGCGGCGGATACCGCCGGATTTCCTTCGACCAGACGCGTTATTATCTGAAAAACTGGAGGGATCTGGACAGCAGCAAGACGGCGTATGAAAAGCACGGCGGCAAGGGTATTTCCTATGCCGGCTACCTGCAGGATAAGTGGCAGGTCAATGATGATCTGGCTCTTTATGCCGGGGTACGTTATGATAAATATACGAAGAAGGACGGGTATTCTGATTTCCTCGAAACCGGCATCCACACGAATCATCCGGAGAAGAGTTATGAGCAGTGGAGTCCGAAGCTTTCTGTCGAATACAACCTGAACGGCACGACGCTCTTCGCCAGTTACGGCCGCTCCTTCACTCCGCCTCTCCTCTATCGTGTGTACAGGGAAAACGGCATGAGTGAAACGGATATCAACGGGCAGACGACGGTCAATAAGAAGGCCATCATCGCCAATCCGGCTCTGAAGCCGGAAACGACGGATACGTATGAAATCGGTGCCAGGAAGGCATGGGATCATACTTCTGTTTCCGTTTCCCTCTACAGAGCGGACACGGATGATGCCGTCAAGTATTACACCACGTCCGCTTCCACGCTTTACAACGGCATTCTCTACAAGAAGGGTTTCTCCCAGTACAGAAATATGGGCGAGGGCCGCACGGACGGTGTGGAAGTGGAATTTAAGAGGGACTTCAACAAGATCACGTCCGGGTATATCAACTACGCATGGCAGAATGCGACCATCGACGGCGAGCATGACTATGATGTCCCGAAGCACATTCTCCACTTCGGCGTAGAATGGAAGCCGCAGGAACGCTGGGATATCCTGGCGGATGCGGAATACATCAGTGCCCGTCAGGCGCCGGATGTAGATACGGATGTCTACAAGTCCGAGGATGCCTTCTTCATCACGAACCTGGCAGCGAACTACTCCGTCAACAAGAATACGACCCTGCAGTTCTCCATCTACAACCTGTTTGACAAGAAATTCTACGCATCGGAAGCAGCAAGCGAAAGAACTTACAACCTGTCCGTACGTTACAGTTTCTAAGGAGGTTCTATGAAACTCATTCCTGCACTACTCATTTCTACCACCCTGCTTTTCGGCGGATGGACCGTCTCCGAAGCGCGCATGGCCCCGCCACCCGACATGCCATCTGATATGCAGGCGATGGAGCCGCACAATCCGAAGGCCGCCGTCTACTACCTCCGAGAGCTGGTCAGAGAAGGAGTCATGACAGAAGACGAAGCAGCCCGCACCCTGGACTACATGAAATTCAGAGCCACCCGCCGCTCCACGGACCTTCTGATTGTAAAAGGAATGACAAGAGAAGACCGCCGCGCCTACATGAAGAAACGCCGCCTGGAACGAGGAAATCCTCTGAAAGAATACGCCGACTGGATCGGAGTCTCCTACAAACGAGCCGAGACCCTTCTCAACGCCATGCACGATTCCAAGAAAGGCACCAAGTACTACAGGCAGCTCAAACAAAGCGAGTCTGAGAAATAATCCAGAGGAAATAGAAAAGAGCCGTGACGAAATGAAAAATCATTCGTCATGGCTCTTTTTGGCAGGGAATTAAAACCGCACAACCTCGCTGCGCTCGCGGAACTGTACCTCCTCTTAGAAAATGCACAAATTGAAAACCACAAAACCAAGGCTAACGCCTTGAAGAAATGCTGTTTCCCCGCGCGCCGCTAACACTTGCCTTCCCAGACGGGGAAGGGGGACCGCTTTGCGGTGGATAGGGTTGATTTCCGCGGACGAAGTCCGGTTGTACGGTTTTCTGCTATGATTAACCGCTTTCTTGCCCCAATACAAAAGGACACCGATTTTTCTCCGGTGTCCTTTTAGTATTCAATATTTTCTCTGCTTCCTTTAGAATCTGTAGCGGTACGACAGGAGGAAGTTTCTTGGGGTTGCGTAGTAGTCGCTGGATGTATGAGAGACGATGTCCTTGCGGTTCAGGAGGTTGTCGATGGAGAGCATGATGTCGCTGACTTTATTCGGGGAATATTTCACGGTCATGCTGGTCAGGAGGTATGGTTTCACGCTGTAGGAATGGGCGGAGATTGGTGACTGGACGCGGTCTGCCAGGTAGGAGAAGTTCAGCGCGGTGGACCATTTCTCTTTTTCGTAGCCTACGCCGCCGGTAAGGAGGATGCGTCCATAGGAACGATCCCAGTATGTCTTGGCGGATTTTTTCTGTGTAGACTGCTTGCTCTTCGGATCCTGCAGCGTGATGCCTGCGTGCCAGGTGAAGCCGTTGTCTTCCTGTCCTCTGACGCTGGCTTCGAGGCCGTGGTTTTTGAAGTCTTCGTTGACAGCGTACCAGAGGCCATTGCTGCCGGTGAAGGAGATGTTGTCCTTGATTCTTTCGGAGAAGAGGGCGACTTTGTACTGGCGGTTTGTGTCTTCTTTCTTCCAGCCTGCTTCATAATGAAGGCCTTTCTGCGGTTTCAGGTCCGGGTTGCCGACGATATTGACGATGCTGCCTGCTCCTGCGCGGGAGTACATCTGGCTGAAGGTCGGAAGGACGAAGGACTGTCCTACACTGGCGTAGAAGCTCTGCGAGTTGTCCAGTTTGTGCAGGTACTGTGCCTGGCCGCTGAAGTTGTGGAAGTTCTGGATGCCGCCGGTGGTCCATGTGCCGCGTCCGCTCAGTGTCAGGACGTCCTTGGCTGTGAGATTTCTTTCCCAGGAACCGAAGGCGGAGATGATGTTGCGTCCGGTATCGTTCGTTTCATTGACAAAGGTTTCCCTGGTGAGGGATGTTCCGAGCAGGAAGGTCTGGTCCGGATTTCCATCCCATACTTTCTGTACGTCGTAGCCGTATGTCTTGTTCTTTTCCTGGCCGTGAACGGTGACCGGAGAGGCGTGTTTCTTGCCGGCTGAGGTGTAATATTCCAGGCCGCCGGTTTTCAGCGTGTTATAGTTGTAGAAGACGTGGCCGCTGATGCCGTCCAGGTCATGGAAATTGAACTGCAGGAAGTCCTTGTCGCTTTCATAGCGTCTGGTGTAGCGCGGCTGGTCGTTCAGCGCTTTGTAGGCTGGATTTGTGATGCCTGTGTAGGTGTAGGCCCAGTAGTTGGTGGATTTGTTGTGGTTGTACAGTAAATCCGCATGGTCATTGAATTTGTACGTGGCAAGGAAATCATTCTTTTCTGAGCCGCGGAATTCCTGTTTCATGTCGACAGGGACGGATGTCTTTTTATTCGGCCTGAACGAAGTATCATACGAGGAAATGTATCCCAGATTTCCCCATTTATTGTACGTGTATGCGATGGAGAGGTCGCCTGCATTCGCTGTAACGGCGTATTCCTGACGGCCCTTATTGCCAAGGCCGACTTTCACTTCATTCGGCAGTGTCTTCTTGGTGATAATATTGATGACGCCGCCGGTCGCCTGGCTGCCGTACAGGACAGCTCCACCGCCGCGGACGACCTCGACGCGCTCTACGGCACTGGTCGGAATATTTTCCAGATTATAAAGAGAGCGCCAGTTGATCGGGGTGCCGTTGATCATGACGACGGTCCCGTTCGTAACCCCGCGGATGACGTTCTTACTTGTCATGGACGAAACAGAGGCGCCATTCGGGCCCATGCCTGCTTCGACGACGCCGTCCAAATACTGCAGAGCGACCTGCATATTATCTGCGCCCGTCTGCTCGATCTGCTTTTCAGTAAAAGTCTGCGTCGTCGCAGGAATCTCCGCGTCGGACTTCTCATAACGCGTAGCCGTGACAACGACCGGATTTAATGTGTATACAGACTCATCGCTCCCATCTGCTGCATACACGTTCCCATAAACGCCTGCCATCATTGATGCCAGTACAACTCCCGTTAATATCTTCCCTTTTCTCATCAATTTTCCTCCTAATTTATTGGTGATAAAAGGTTTCTCATTCCCCTGTAACCCCGAAGTCCTCCCTTCATTCTTTAATTTATTATTATATGAACTCTTATAATTTACTCATCCATTATATACTAACAACTCATCATTTGCACCTGTATAATAAGCTAAGTCCTAACTTATTGTTAATTTATATTAAAGAAATGGGCGGGCCTTCTGCGGGTGCTATTTCCTTTGCGTCTTTATCAATCCGAACCTATAATGAAAGTAAGAAAATCAATACAGTCTTATTGAAAGGAGGATCATGATGAAACTTCCTGTTATTTTTGCCGGACACGGAAGCCCGATGATCGCGCTCGAGGATAATGAGCTGACAAAGGAATTCCAGAAAATTGGAGAGAGGGTTGTTCACGAATTTGAGAAGCCGAAGGCCATCCTTTCCTTCTCTGCCCACTGGTTCACACGCGGGACATACGTCCAGAGTGATCCTGAACCGCGCCAGGTCTATGACATGTACGGATTCCCGAAGGAACTCTACGAAGTCCAATACCATCCCAAAGGCTGCCAGGAACTGACGGGCGACGTCCTCGCCCTGCTGCCGGACATCTCCATCAACGACGACTGGGGCATCGACCACGGCACATGGACCGTCCTTGTCCACATGTTCCCAGGCGCCCCGATTCCCGTCGTCCAGCTCTCCATCGACGGCATCGAAGGGCCGCAGAACGCCTACGACATAGGAGAAGCCCTCGCGCCGCTCCGTGAAAAAGGCTACCTCCTCCTTGGCAGCGGCAACATCGTCCATAACCTGAGAAGACTCGAATGGGACAACCCCAACGGCTCACCCGAGGCCGACCGCTTCGACGCCTTCATCACTGATCTTGTCAAAAAGAGAGACGACGAAAAAATCATCCACTACGAACAAAACCCCGACGCCGCCTACGCCGCCCCGACAGCCGACCACTTCCTCCCCCTCCTCTACACCCTAGGCGCCGCCCAGGGAGAAAAGCCCGAGATCTTCAACAACGTAAGAAACACCGGATCCCTATCCATGACAGGATATTTATTTGGATTCGGGGAGAAGGAATAAGAAGAGGGAATGATGATAGGAGCGGTAGCGGCGCGAAGATGAGCTGTCCCCGTTAGGGGAAAGTGGCGCCGGAGGCGACGAAAGGGGTTCATTACCACGAGCTACGCGAGGTTGTGCGGTGTAAAACTCGCCATCCCAGACGGGGAAGGCGTATGGGATGAGGTTCAAAAGGTTCAAAACAAATAAGACTTGAAATCTTTTCTTTATTCCTTGCGAAGCCGCCCCCAACGGAGGGAAGAATTGCCTTTGACCTTGCCCTGAAAGGGAAGGTGGCGGCGGAGCCGACGGATGAGTTGCATTTCCTCAGCCATTAGGCTGGTTTTGTGGTTTTCAAAGGTGCAGTTAATATAAAAAGGCCGCTCGGATAGGGTTGATTATTCATCGGTTTTTATAAAAGGTTCTGCGAACGGAGTGAGGTTGTACGGTTTTGAACTTGACCTTGCCCTGGAAGGGAAGGTTTGGATAGGATTACGAAAGGTTAAAAACAAATCAGATTTAAAATCTTTTCTTTATTCCTTGTGAAACCTTCCCTTCTGGGGAAGGTGCGCAGCTTATCTTTTATCTGTAGCTGCGCGGATGAGGTGAAGTTAATAAGTAAAGGGATGAGTTGCATTTCTGCAAGGCAGAGCCTTGGTTGTGCGGTGTTTTCTATCATACTGTTTTTTGAGGCATTTTAGCGTTGCTGCAGCAGCGACGAGAAAACATGATAAAACCACACAGCCGCCCTGCAGGCTGGGAAATGAACCCTAACCGCCACTTCGTGGCCCTCCTTCCCCGTCTGGGAAGGTCAACACCCTGAGCGATGATGCTTCGCCTTTTTAGAAACTACACCCCTTTCGCCCTTCGGGCACTTCCCTCCGTTGGGGGCAGCTCTGCGATGAGAAACAAAAGAAATCGGTTCTGATTTGTTTTAAACTTATATAGCGTTGCTTGAGGAAAACCATACAACCGCGCTGACTCTCAAGGACACCCAACCCACTAAAAAAGGAGCTATGGCGAAATGTAAAATCATTTCGTCACTGCTCCTTTTTATCTATATCCCTAATTAAACTGCTCCCCCAGCTCCCCCATCTGAAGGTCTTGCTGTTCACTGCACCTTATCTGCGGCGGCTGGTGGCGTGCTCATATTCATCCTTTGCCCACCGTACGTCCACGGTCAATCCATAATTTACAGACTTCAAATCAAACAGCTTATAGGACCGCAGGTATTTGTCGTTATATGGGCTTGGAACTTGCGGTTCACCTGTCCGGTCTTCTTCTTCAATCAATTCCAGTAACTGGCCTGGGAACATATCCTCTACGATACCAACCCCAGCGCCAGCGCTCACATTGGGATAATGATTTCCCTTCCCGAGCTCCATGGGCCGCGTCCCCTTGAAGGTAATCTGGAATTCCCAATTGCAGCCGTAATCATAGATCATGGTCAGCTCGTCCCCGAGCGCAAGCTTCATTTTCTCCAGATACACCCGGTTAGGCCGGCTTGCCTTAGGTCCATCGGGATCGAAGCGAAGCTCATACCGTTTTCCCTTATAGTACAAGCAGAACAGGTGCTCACGTCTCGTCTGAAAGACCACCAGAATCGTGTATGCCAGCTGGGCCAGAGTAGACTTGCCAGAAATATCGATATCCCGCCAAATCTTATCCTCCATGTCTCTCACAGCCACGTGGAAAGAATAAATCTCTGCCATACAATGTACCTCCAAATACAAGAATGGGACACAAAAGCAGAAACTGCATCCCCTGCCGAATTGATTACTGCTAAAAAACCAGGGCCAAGACCGCCCTATAATCATCTTCCTTCATAACTGTATACACTATAAAATAAAACAACGCCAATAGCAAACATTGACACCATTTTCGATGAAATGGGAGAGGTGGCGGGTGCAAACAAAGAAAACCATACAACCGCCTTGCAGGCTGATAACTGCTGTTTCAGTCGCCTCCGACGCCAGCTCCCCCGTGGGGAAGCCTTTCGGTTGGCATGTTTTCCGTTTGCGAAGCAAGGAAATGGTGTTGACCTTGCGCCGCCAGGAGAAGGTGTCAGGCTCCAAATTTCTGTTGCCTGACGGATACAGCAGTTCCATCGAGCAACGCGAGGTTTTGCGGTATTAACTCGCCTTCCCAGACGGGGAAGGTGTCCGGCCTCAAATATTTATGCCGGACGGATAGGGTTGATTATTCATTGGGTTTTATAAAAGGTTCTTCGAGCGCAGCGAGGTTGTGCGGTGTTCTTTTAAAAGAGCATATTGATATAGAAGCGTACCTTGGCACTTTAGCGATGACACGAGAGCGGCGAATCAACATGATTAAAGCCATACAACCGCAGCAATGCTGCGAAAACTACTGTATCCCCGGCTAACGCCGCCCACCTTCTCCTTCGGCGCAAGGTCAACACCCTTAAACCGAACTTCGTTCGATGAAAAACCATTACAACCTCGCTGCGCTCGTGGTAATCAACCCTATCCACCGCAAAGGGGTCCCCCTTCCCCGTCTGGGAAGGCAAGTTTGGTGACGTAGCAGGTATCTGCACAAATAAAAATAGCACTTACAATTAAGTAAGTGCTATTTCCGCTTAATCAGCTCTGCTTGTTCCTCCCAGCCATTCCAGCCAAGAATATATTACAAGCAAGAGCTAGAGGAACCTTTCTTATAAACACCTTCACAAACGGCTACGCCGTGGAACTACATCTCATCCGTCTCGTACACTAACTTATTAGACTTTTGCGCAATTACCATTATTGTCAACCGGTATACGAGCCACCTTGGTATGATTCAACAAGAAAGACAGAATAATATCATAAATATATTAGGAGGTCATTCTTATGCCATGTAAAACCAAAGCGTCCCCGGAGGAAATGTTAGACCAGATTGCTTCATATCTCTATCAGGGTGTTACGATTACCCAGGCAGCTGAAAATCTTCATATGAGCCGCATAACATTCAGGAAATGGGTCCTCCGGTATAAAGAGGAGGGCTTTAAGGGATTGCGGCCCAGGCAGCATTTGTCTTACTACTCCAATCAGATGAAGATCCAGGCCGTAAAGGAATATCTTAAAGGCGGTGTTTCCATGCTTTCCGTCTGTGCCAAATACAGAATTTCCGGCACACTCTCCCTTAAAACATGGATTGAGGCGTATAATGAGCATAAGTTGACAGACCTCGTTTCTGAAGGAGGAGATCTTATGGGCAAACGCCAGCAATCGGTCAAGGAAGAGCGAGTCAGAATCGTTCAGGAGTGCATCGCCAGTGGATGCGATTATAACAAGATAGCCAAGAAGTACAACATGTCCTACCAAACGCTCTACACATGGGTAAAAAAGTTCAAGGAAATGGGCGAAGTTGGTCTTGAGGATTACAGAGGAAAGCCGATCAGGCTCCAAACGCCCCGGACCGAAGAAGAACAGCTGCGTCAGGAGAATGCCAGACTTCTTGAAGAACAGAAGGATCTTATAGCAGAGATTGCCCTGCTAAAAAAAAAAGATGGAGATAGAGGAAAGGTTGCGTTCCTCGAAGGATTCAGCCTTACTCACCTTCTCAGAGATTTTAAAGCCATAAAAGAAGTCCATGAAGAAACCAACATCTCCATAGAAAGTCTCTGCCGACTCTCAAAGGTCTCCCGGGCAGCTTATTACGGATGGCTGAATCATATTAAGAGCGGCCGTGAACTGCTGAGAGAAAAGGTCGCACAGGAGGTCATGAAAACCCATCAGGAATATCCGGATATGGGATACCGCCGGATTAACGATTGGATCAAGAAGGATGACAACATCAATATAAATGTAAGCGACAGTCTGGTTCTTCGTATCATGCGGATACTTAATATTAAGTCCGTGATCAAGTACAAGACCGATGGTTGCACTCGTAACGCAAAGGATCCAAAGTACATTTTTGAAAACCTGCTGAACCGTGACTTTGATGCCGGCGTGTCCAATGCAAGATGGATGACGGATGTCACTGAATTCAAGTACACAACTGCTGATGGAGTTTTGCACAAGTTATATTTAAGCGCGATTATTGACGGCCATGATCGCCGGATTGTCTCTTATGTCATCGGCGACAGGAACAATACTGCACTGGCTTTTGAGACAATGGAAAAGGCACTTAAAGAGAATCCTGGAGAACATCCAATGATTCATACCGACCGCGGATTCCAGTATACAAGCAACGGATTCCATAAGATTGTTGAAAAAGCAGGACTGGTTCACAGCATGTCCCGTGTAGGCTGCTGTGCAGACAACGGTCTGATGGAAGGGTTCTGGGGAATGCTGAAGCGCGAACGTTACTACACACGTAAATTCACCAGCCGTAAAGCAGTGGTAAGCATGATCAACGGCTACATCTACTTCTACAACAACAAACGCATTCAGCGCAAATTACATCTTTTAGCTCCAATGGAAGTATTCAACGCAGCTCCAATGGCTGCATGATTAAGATTAAAGTACGATTAGATTTTTTATGATATTTATTTGTCTGTATTAACAAATCCGCACCACCTTCTCCTACCGGAGCAAGGTTTCACAAGGAATAAAAATAAGATCTCAGTGCTTATTTGTTTGCAACCTTTATAAATGAAAAAGCGCCAATCCGTAGATTGACGCTTTTTCGCTTAATCAGCAGCTTCCTATCCTCCCAGGCCGCTTCCAGCCAAGTACTTTCGGCGTTTGTGAGCTTAACTACCGTGTTCGGCATGGGTACGGGTGTATCCTCACAGCTATCGCCACTGAATCTGAGAGTCTGTTCTCTCAAAACTATACAGAAGAAGTTCCGAAGGCTCTTTTCAAGCCGGTCGTGCTTTGTGAAATTTAAGTTAAGACCTCGACCTATTAGTACTGCGTCGCTCCAAGCCTCGCGGCTCTTCCACTCACAGCCTATCAACCTCATCGTCTTTAAGGGGTCTTACTCATTGCTGATGAGAAGTCTCATCTTGGGACGGGCTTCACGCTTAGATGCTTTCAGCGTTTATCCTTTCCGGATGCGGCTTTCCAGCCGTGCCACTGGCGTGACAACTGGTACACCGTTGATCCGTCCACTCCGGTCCTCTCGTACTAGGAGCAGCCTCCCTCAAACTTCTTGCGCCCGCGATGGATATGAACCAAACTGTCTCACGACGTTTTGAACCCAGCTCGCGTACCACTTTAATGGGCGAACAGCCCAACCCTTGGAACCTACTCCAGCTCCAGGATGTGATGAGCCGACATCGAGGTGCCAAACCTCCCCGTCGATATGAACTCTTGGGAGAGATTAGCCTGTTATCCCCAGGGTAGCTTTTATCCGTTGAGCGATGGCCTTTCCACGCAGTACCACCGGATCACTAAGCCCGACTTTCGTCTCTGCTCGACTTGTCTGTCTCGCAGTCAAGCTCCCTTCTGCCTTTGCACTCTTCGGCCGGTTTCTGTCCGGCCTGAGGGAACCTTTGGGCGCCTCCGTTACTCTTTCGGAGGCGACCGCCCCAGTCAAACCGCCTGCCTGAGATGGTCCGCAAGGTTGTTAATCTTCGCGTTAGAATCCCAGCAACAGAAGGGTGGTATCCCAACATTGGCTCCGCAGCAACCAAAGTCACTACATCAAAGCCTCCCACCTATCCTGTGCGTCTGCCACCGGGATTCAATCTCAAGCTGCAGTAAAGCTCCATGGGGTCTTTCTGTCCAGTCGCGGGTAACCTGCATCTTCACAGGTATTTCAATTTCACCGGGCCCCTCGTTGAGACAGCGCCCAAATCATTACGCCTTTCATGCGGGTCGGAACTTACCCGACAAGGAATTTCGCTACCTTAGGACCGTTATAGTTACGGCCGCCGTTCACTGGGGCTTCAGTTCAAAGCTTCGCTTGCGCTAACCTCTCTCCTTAACCTTCCAGCACCGGGCAGGCGTCAGCACCTATACTTCAGCTTTCGCTTTCGCAGGCACCTGTGTTTTTGGTAAACAGTTGCTTGGGCCTCTTTTCTGCCACCCTTTTCTGTTCCGTGCGTTTCTGCACTTCGCCTACTCAGGGCCATCCTTCTCCCGAAGTTACGGATGCAATTTGCCGAGTTCCTTAACGAGGGTTTTCCCGCGCACCTTAGGATTCTCTCCCCGCCTACCTGTGTCGGTTTACGGTACGGGCGGATTTCGTCTCGCTAGAAGTTTTTCTTGGCAGTGTGGGATCCATGAGTTCGTCATAATCGCTTATAACTCCCCATCATGTCTCTGCTTTCAGAATCGGGGATTTGCCTCCGATTCAACATACGCACTTGGACGCGCTCTTCCAGTCGCGCGATCATGTGCCCTCCTGCGTCACTCCATTGCTCAAATGACTCCATCCGGTACAGGAATTTCAACCTGTTGTCCATCGCCTATGCGTCTGTGCCT